>CALLIQ010000644.1 GCA_938008925.1 uncultured Acidimicrobiales bacterium | reverse complement strand
GGTCGTCCGGTACATCGATGCAGACCTGGTCGAGTCTGTGCTCGACTCCGCTCGGCCCCGGGAGCGTTCGAGCCGCTTCGCCGTGGTAGTCGACGAAGCAGAACGTCATCCCGGTGGGTGACGTCATGATGGCGTGCCCGCGCTCGACCGACGGGTCGCAGTGCCGAGCTCCCAGCGCTTCCGCCTGGCGTCGAGCCTCATCGACCGAGTCGACGTGGAGATCGAGGTGGATCCTGGGGCCCTCGTCGGTTCGCTGCACGCGGAGGTAGGGATCACCGTCGGGTGGAATCAGGGTCGCGAACTCGCCATCGTCGCCACGGGGTGCCGACCGGCCGGAGCGGGTCACGTCCTGCCAGAACTGAGCGCCGACATCGAAGTGGACAGCCGGTAGATCGACGAAGGCGGTCAGCCAGCGGACGTGCACGGGAGGAGCGGCGGTCGCCATCGGTCAGCGACCGTCGAAGGCCGCGGCGATGAGTCCGAGCCACTGGTCGGCGACGTGTCGGTCGCCGCTGATCGAGGCCGGCGCAGACCGACCCCACAACAGATTCAAGACGTCGTGCGGGTCGCCGACGATCTCGGCAACCGGGTCGCCGGCGCCGACGACGAGCGGACCGGCCAGGCACGAACTCTCCACTCGGATGCTGCCGTCCGGCGGTGACGTCAGCTCGGCCGCCAGGGGCAAGGCGAAGCTGAGCGTCTCCTCGATCGCGTCCCTCGCTCGACGGTCGTCGAGGTGAGGACGGGTGTCGTCCTCGAGCGCTTCGGCGACGTCCATCCGATGGAGGGTCGTTTCGACGGCGGCTCGTCGGAACCAGAAACCAGCCGTACCGGGACCGGCATAGGTCCAACACGGTGTCTCGGGGTCGGTCGACCGAAAGGAGTCGACACACGACGCCATGGTCGCGGCGAAGGCATCGAGGGCGGCCGGACCGCTCGGAAAGGCGTCCGGCCAGCGCACGGATGCGAACACGTCGCCGTCCGCCGTTTCCGGAGCCGCTTCCATGGCGGCGGGGTAAGCCAACCCGAGTCCGAACGCCAGGTGGTTGAGGACGTACTGGACGTTCCAGCCGGGGCAGGCCGGGACCGGGACCTGCAACGCATCGAGGTCGAGGCCGGCGAACCAGTCGACGTTGTCCTCGAACCATTCGATGTGCTCTCTCGGTGCCATGGGGCCAAGTCTCACACGTTCGAAGCGATTGGCCGCGATGATTGTGGCATCAGCGATCGGCCACGGCTCATTCATCTCAACGGCGCGCCCGGCGTCGGCAAGTCGACCATCGCGGCGCGCTGGGCGCTCGATCACCAGTCCGCGCTCGTCGTCGAGATCGATCAGCTGCGGGTGCAACTCGCCGGTTGGCAGTCCGACGACGACTCCAAGCTGCTGGCTCGAGAACTGGCGGTCGGGCTCATCCAGACCCATCTCGCGACCGAGGGCGACGTGATCGTCCCCCAGTATCTCGGTCGTCTGCCGTTCATCGAGCGCCTCGAGCAGGTTGCTGACGAATGCGATGCGCGTTTCGTCGAGGTCATGTTGACCGCTGACGCCGACACGACCAGCGATCGTTTCCTGGCCCGAGCAGCGCGGGCGAACGAGGAGCATCCGGCGAGCACCGTCCCCGACGCCCGAGCACCAGAACTCGTACATGAGTCGTTCGAGTTGCTCCGCTCGGTGCTCCGCTCCAGGCCGAGGATCCTCCAGATCGATGCCCGGCTCCCGGTCGACGAGGTCGTCGAATCGCTTTTCCACGCGATCCAGACCGACCGGTAATGTCGCCAAGACGCCATCACACCAGCACGCCACCACGCCATCCGCGAGCCCCGACGAACAGCGAGCCGACATGAGCACTGACCCGATGATCGATCTCACCACCAGCGCTCCCGAGTCGGTGGGCATGAGCAGCGAACGGCTCGAGCGTCTCGAACCGGCGATGCAGGCGTTCATCGACGACGGCTCGGTCGCCGGCATCTCCACGATGATCAGCCGTCGAGGTCAGATCGTCCACGCGATGCAGGTCGGTCATCGCGATACCGAGGCCGGCCTCGCCATGACCCCGGACACCATCTTTCGCATCTACTCGATGACGAAACCGATCGTGTCGACGGCGCTGATGATGCTGCACGAGGAAGGTCGCTTCCAGCTCACCGATCCTCTTTCGTCCTACATCCCCGCGTTCGCCGAGACGAAGGTGATGGCCGACGACGGCTCGCTCGTCGATCAGGCCCGACCGATCGAGGTCCGCGATGTGATGATGCACACCAGCGGCCTGACCTATGACTTCATGCTGTCGCCCGTCGCCGAGCTCTATCGAGAGGCGCGCATCATGAACGACGCCACTCGTTCCTTGGAGGAGTGCGTCGATGCAATCGCTGCCATCCCGCTCGCCTTCCAGCCGGGAGCGATGTGGCACTACAGCGTCGGCATCGACGTCGCTGCCCGACTCGTCGAAGTGCTCTGCGGACAATCGCTCGGTCAGTTCCTCAGCGAGCGGATGTTCGATCCACTCGGCATGGTCGACACCGGTTTCGGTGTGGCGGAGTCAGAGCTCGGGCGCCTGTCGGCCATGTACGGATTGCCCGACCTGATCGGGGAGGGCTACTCCGCGGCCGATCTACTCACCGCAGCGCTCGGTGGCTACAACGAACGGGCTGACGTCTCGGCCACCTATCCGACCGACGCGCCAGAGGTGTTCCAGCGCGGCGGACTCGGCTTGTTCTCGACGGTGTCGGACTACATGCGGTTCGGTCAGATGCTGGTCAACGGTGGTGAGCTCGATGGCGAGCGCGTCGTTGGTCCGAAGACGCTCGAGCTCATGCACTCCAACCATCTCCCCGAGGCGTTGTTGCCCTACGACCTCATCGGCCAGCCCGCTCGGGGAATGGGCTTCGGGCTCGGTTCTCGGGTGATGATGAACCCCGCTGAATTCGGTGGCACCGGCTCGGTCGGCGAGTTCGGCTGGGCCGGCGCAGCGAAGACCTACTACTGGGTCGATCCCGCAGAGGAGCTGGTCGGCGTCTTCATGGCGCAGTACATGACGGGCGTTCGCGAACCGGACCGGACCATGCGTTCGCTGACCTACCAAGCGATCACGGACTAGCGAATCAACCGTCCCGCCTCCCTGACACAGATGTGCAGGCCGCCTAGGGCGAACGTCGTGATCGTCGCGGGTCGCTCGACTCAGCGGCTCCCCCTACTGAAGTCGGGCCCCTGAGCCGACACTTTCCATGTGCATGGAACTACACACCAGATCGGCGGAGAGTCGATCGAAGACGTCTTCGCGCTCCGTCGGGTCAGCGACGAGCAGCTCGTGAATCTCGCCGGCGTCGGACGGGGTGAAGGATGGGCTGGAAACATCTCCATCGATCCCGAGCGCGAGTCGCTCATCGCCGAAGCGATGTCGTCACACCGGCTCGTCCGACACAGCGGTGAGAGCACTCGCATCTTCGGTCCGTACTGGGCGAGCGATGCCGCGATTCTCCCCGTCGGCGACTTCGTCGTCGTCATGGGAGGTCAGACGGTCTCCGCCTTGAGCGATGACGCATTGACCGAATGGGCGGCCGATGTCGCGTGGTCGGTCGGAGACGTGTCGGCTGAGAAGCGGCTCGCTGACGAGCTGGAGTTGACCAAGGCGGCGCTCGCTGTGGCGTCGCTGCCGGTCGGAACCCTTGACGAATTTCTCGAGACACTCGCCGAGGCTGCGGTGCAGGCACTGTCGTGCGAGTTCGGGGCCATCGTCTTGATCGAACCCGAACAGCGTGTCGTGACGGCCCTCAACGGCTGGCAGCCCGCTGTCGAGCCCGAGGTGCTGACGCAGGCGCTCTTGTCACTCGTCGAGGATGTGCCGATGGAGTCCATGACGATCAATCAGGACTTGCGGCACGCAGCGGACACGGCTTCGGGACCCGGCGCGCCCGGCACGGTGGAGTTGGGGGTCGACCCGCTCGGATTCCAACAGGGTCTGGTTTCCCGCTGCATCGTTCCGATCGGCCAGACGGGGGGCCGCGGCTACATCGTCGTCGCCCACAGCCTCGCGTCACCGAGAGGTTTCACCACGTTGTGTTCCCGCGTCGCTGAGAGCATCGGCGAGCAGGCCAGTCGAGTGCTCGGCGATCGGTTCACCGCGCCAGTACCGACGTCCTCGTAGCCAACGCTGCGACCAGATCAAGAGCCACACGTGTACGACGCCTCAGAGCTTCCGGACTTCCTCGCCGCCGTCTCTGCCGAGACGGATCCGGTCACGGCGCTCGAACGAGGTCTGGCCCTCATCGCGACTGCCTTCGACGCCGACGTCGTCGCGTTCGTGCATGGCAAGCACATCGTCGCGAGCGCTGGCCCGGGCGCTGACGAGCGGCTCTTTCTCGACGGAGCCCGAGACCGGCTGACCGTCGTCGGGTTCGATCGTTCGAGCGTGTCGAGCATCGATCTCGTCGAGAGCGAGGGCGTCGCACTGATCGTTCGCAGTGGTCCGGTCCTGACCCAGGTCGAAGCAGCCCATGCCGAAACGATGGTGCGTGCGCTCGAGCTCACCGTTCGACTGCTCGAGAAGGTGTCGCAGAACCAGCGCCTGCTCGACGAACACCGTGCTCACCGAGCGGTTCTGGAAGCCATCCTTCGGATCCAACGATTGATCTCGCAGCGCCAGCCGGTCGACAGCATTCTGGAGGCCATCACATCCGAGGCGCTGTCGTTGCTCGGTGCCGACCTCGGCGGCGTCTCGTTGGCTGCTTCGACTGGCCCGTGGCGCCATTCGCTCGTGTCGGCAACGGAGGCGGGGCGCACGGTCGCCGACGATGTCGCCGTGCGATCCCTCTCCGAGTGGGGCCTCTACGCCGCAGCGGAGAACCCGGGTCGACCTCGAGCGGCGACGTTCGAGGGGTCCGACGGCCATCGCCATCGCACCGAGATCATCGGGACGCCCGTCTTCGAAGACGGCGCTCCGGTCGGCGCGCTGTTCGTCGTCGTTGCTCAAGAGGGCGGTGGGTCGACCATCGACAGCGCAGCCATGGAGCTGTTCGCCAGCCAGGCGAGCATCGCGCTCACCGATGCCTGGACGATGAGCGAGCTCGAACACGCCTTCCACGATCCGCTCACCGGGCTCCCGAACCGAGCCCTGTTCCACGATCGCTTCGGGCACGCACTCGACCTCGGGGTCCGACGAGGCACGCCGACCGGGCTCTTGTTCCTCGATCTCGACCGCTTCAAGCGGGTCAACGACACGCTCGGCCATGCGGCGGGCGACGAGCTCCTCCGCTCGGTCGGCACGGTGTTGTCCGAGGCGTGCCGGACCTGCGACAGCGTGGCCCGTCTCGGCGGTGACGAGTTCGCCCTCGTCTTGGAGGACACCGACGCCGATGCAGCTGCGACCGTCGCCAACCGACTCCTGTCGAGCCTCGCCGATGTCGTCAACCCGGCGGGCGAGCCGGAAGGGCCCGGTGTGAGCATCGGGATCGCCTACTCGACGGCCGATTGTTCGAGCATGGACGAGCTCATGCGGCGAGCCGACATCGCCATGTACGCGGCGAAGGCGAATGGTGGCGGAAACGCGTTGCTGTACGACTCCTCGATGGGGCAGTCCCGGCTCGACCACAACAGCGTCGCGAGCGCCCTCACCTCCGCCCTCGAGCGCGACGAATTCGTCGTCCACTATCAGCCGATCGTCGACCTGCGGACCAAGCAAGTCTCGAGCGTCGAAGCGCTCGTTCGGTGGGAGGATCCGACGCGTGGGCTCGTTCCCCCGGGCGCGTTCATCGACGACGCCGAAGCCACCGGGGTGATCGTCGAGATCGGCCACCGCGTGCTCGAGGTCGCGTGCGCGCAGGTGGCGACATGGCGCCGCGACGTGGCCGAAGCAGCCGACCTGCAGCTCAGCGTGAACGTCAGTACGCGCCAGCTCTGGCACGACGACTTCAAAGCCGATCTCGCAGCACTGCTGCAGCGCACCGAACTCGATCCCGGCGCGCTCGTTCTCGAAGTGACCGAGAGCATCTTTCTCGACGACGCCAACGCTGCCGGCCAGCGGTTGCAGGGGCTCAAAGACCTCGGGGTCCGACTGGCCATCGACGACTTCGGAACCGGCTTCTCATCGCTGAGCTACGTCCACAACTACCCGTTCGACATCTTGAAGATCGACCGTGCGTTCGTGGAGGGAATCGGCACGTCGGCCAATGGGGGAGCGATCGTGCGCACCATGCTGGCGCTCGCCCAGCAGTTGTCCATGGCGAGTGTGGCCGAGGGAATCGAAACCGTCGGTGAGCTCGCGCAGCTGCGGGCTCTGCGGTGCAGTCACGGTCAGGGGTTTCTCTTTTCCAAGCCGGTGCCGGCCTCGGAGCTCGAAGCGGTGTTGTTCGACGCCGGAGGCGTCGCCTTCCCCGCGCCCATGACCAGCGCCTAGCCGCGCCGCGACTGCGGTCAGCGAGCGACGTCTTTCCACGGGCCGGTGTCGGCCCTTGGTTCGCGCGGCAGGCCGAGCACTCGCTCACCGATGATGTTGCGCTGGATCTCGTCGGAACCACCGGCGATTCGGTACCCGGGAGCGCCCAAGACG
>CALLIQ010000643.1 GCA_938008925.1 uncultured Acidimicrobiales bacterium | reverse complement strand
GAGATCGTCACCGAGGTCTTCGGCGACCACAGCGAGCGGCTCTACGAGGTGTTCGGTATCGACTCCGGCGAGCGTCGACTCCGACGACACTTCTCGTCGATCACGTGGCATGCGTACGCCAATGATCTCGTCGTCGACGACCCACGCGCGATCGTCGACTACGTCCTCTCGTTCCCGCCCGGCGAGCACGCCGACGAAGGACAGCGAGCGGCGGTCGAGCGCGCGGTCGACCGCCGATTCGACGAGGCCCTTCGATCGACCAGCGAGCGGCGGGTCACCGTCAGCACGCGGACGGGGGCGTTCGTCTGCTCGCAGCGGGTCGCGCAAGCGACGGCGTCCTAGCTGAACGAAACCGCCAGGACCAAGGCAGCGCCGACGACCAGCACGATGGCGTCTGAGGGGTTCCAGTTCGCGCGCTCGATGTCGACGACGATCGGTCCCCGGGCTTCGATCGATTGGCCGAACTCGTTCGCCCGCCGAACGCTGGCGACCGCGGCGGTCGACAACACGCCCATCCCCTTGTCGATCGGGTGACGTCCGGGCGGCTCGCTGCGCGACATCGCGGCGACCGTGGCGAACTCATCGGCGACGAGTGGGAGCGCTCGGACGGCGAGGGTGAGCGCAGCGATCACCTCTGCGGTCGGCACGCCGATGCGGGTGAGTGGAGTCAAGATCCACGAGGCCGCCGCCGGCAGATCGGCCGAGCGCGTCGTCCACCCGAGGAGCAGTGTGAGCCCGAGCAGACCGAGAGTCACGCCGAAGAGTCGGAGCTGCAGGATGATTCCGCCGAGACCGATCTCACTCTCCCCGAACTGGGCGAAGGGCTCGCCGCCGGACAGCAGGCCGAACACGAGCGAGATCCCGATCGCCAAGAGGAGTGGACGAGGCGGACGAGGGACCACGCCGGCACCGAGCCGAGCGACGGCGATCCCGACCGCCACGGTCGCCCAGACGATGCCGACCGCCGGCCAACCCGGATTGAACGACAGCGCGAACACGAGGCCGATCAACACGAGCACCTTGCTGCGGGCACCGGCTCGATGGAGGACCGACGAGCGGTCGACGAATCGGAGCAGATGGAGTCGAGAAATCAAGCGCCGTCCTCGCTCGAGCTGTCGTTGCTCGGGCTGTCGTTGCTCGGCTCGGCTGCGATCGACTGGTTGTCGATCGATCCGTCGTTGAGCGCCACGATCCGGGAGCCCAGACGGGCGGACGCTTCGATGTCGTGGGTGATGGTGACGATGGTCGTCTCCGGCGCCAATGCGTCGATGCCCTCGATCAGTTGTTCGACGCTTCGCTTGTCGAGACCGGCGAGCGGCTCGTCGAGCACCAGGAGCGGGCAGTCACGTGCGAGGAGACCGGCGAGGGCGACCCGGCGCTGCTGCCCGAGCGACATCTCGTCGATCTTGCGGGGCAGGATCGTCTCGTCGAATCCGAGACTGAACAGCGATGCTCGATGCACGTCGGGGTCGATGTCATAGCGATCGGCTTCAGCCCGAACCGTCGGGGCCAAGATCTGCAGCCTGGTGTGTTGGAGCAGCAGGCCGGTCGACGTGACCGCATCGGTGGCCGGCGCTCCATCCACGAGCGCCGTCCCTTCCGTCGGCGCAATGTGGCCGGCCAAGATCCAGGCGAGCGTCGACTTGCCGGAGCCGTTCGGACCGGTGATGAGTACCCGCTCACCCCGACCGATCTCGAGGTTCACGCCGAGCAGTGCCCGGCTCGCCCATGGTGTGTCGGCATCGTGCACGAAGCCGACGTCTGACAGTTCGATCATCGGGTCGATCATCTGGTCGGTCATCCCGCTCCGATCATGGTTGGTCGTGGGCTCGCGTCGAGATCGAGGACTCGGTCGGCGATGGCTCGGTCCTCGTCGAGGTGACTCGCGTGGACGACCGCCCCCTCGCGGGCGACCTCCACCAGCAGCGACCGCACCACCTCGCGGGTCTGCGGATCGAGCATCGCCGTCGACTCGTCGGACAGCAGCAAGCGAGGTCGGCGGAGCAGCGCACCAGCGATGGCCAAGCGCTGCATCTGGCCGCCCGAAAGCGCTGTCGTCTCCGCCTGTTCGAACCCGGCGAGACCGACGCGGTCGAGGGCACTGGCGATGACCTCATTCGACGGTTGCTCCGTGAGCCCCCAGGCGAGGTCGTCGCGAACTCGGGCGCCGACGATTTGGCTCTCGGGCCGTTGCCCGATCACGGCGATGCCGCCGATGCGGCCGAGATCGTCGGCGGCGCCGAGGCGTGCGAGTGCATCGAGCAGCGTGCTCTTGCCCGACCCGTTCTGTCCGACCACGACGGTCAGGCCGGGAGCGGTGAGTTGGTCGAGCAACTCGGGCGAGACCTCGACGTCGGGTCGCTCACCCGCCGTCGACCGGGCGACCAATGCAAGGGTCGGGCCCGCAACGCGACGGAGGAACAGCGCGAGGAAGATCGAGATGCCGAGCTGGAATGCGGGGACGCCGATCAACCAGTTGTCTACCGTCCATTCAGCCGCCGACACGAGCGGCTCGCCGAGCGCACCGAGCCCGAGCCGTTCGAGGGCGACGCTCGCCCCGTCGACCTGCACGAGCGCCGACTCGAACGAGAGGCGTCGAAAGTCGGAGAACAACGACAAGAACCCGACCGTCAGGCCCGACACCACGGTCCAACCGAGCAGGACGGACATCCCGACGCTCCAGATCCGTCCATGACCACCTCGGCTGGCTCGGCCGGCGACGAACCCGAAAATCGCCATCACGACCACCTGGGTCGCCGCCCCGAACCCGGCGAGCAAGAAGGTCAGGATGAGTCCGACCCAGAACGCGGTGAGGACGACTCGGCCCCGATGGTTCCGAGCGAGGATGGCGTACGGGATCGCACCGAGCACGGAGGTCAGAGCGGCGAACGGGGTGAGGCGGGCCATCACGACGGTCAGCACGGACAGGTCGGCGAGTACGGCGGCAGCTGCGAGTTCGTGTGGGCTGAGGGGGCGGCGGTCGGACTTCACGTCGGTAGCCGCCACCGGCCGGAGGCCGGGTCGTGCGAAGCCAGACCGTCTTCGAGCAGCGAAACGGCCACCCGTTCTGCCCTGACTCGGTCCGCTGGCCAACCCATGACCTCGGCCAGGTCGGCGTCGTCGACAACCCCCGCACGGAGAGCGTCGACCAACCGGCCTCGACCCTGGCGATCCGAGCCCTCGAACCGGCTCTGCCCCTTCGAGACCTTGGCCGAACCGACGCTCGGGTCGGGGTCGGGACGGTCGGCGCCAAACCAGCCGCAGCGAGCCGAGACCGGGCAATCATCGCAGCCCGGCTGCGGGCGACAGATCAGAGCGCCCAGCTCCATCAAGGCCTGGTTCCACATCCATCCCGCGCCTGTGGGCACCTCGGCGTCGGCGAGGCGTTGCACCTCTGCCGGCCGCAACCGCTCGCCTTCCCAACGAGCCAGGACCCGAGCGATGTTGGTGTCGACAACGCCGACCTCGCGCTCGAAGGCAAAGGCCAACACGGCGCGGGCGGTGTAGGCGCCGATCCCGGGAAGGGCGAGCAGCGCGTCGAGTTCGTCGGGAACGGAACCGTCGTGTTCGTCGGCGATGAGGGTGGCGGCCCGGTGGAGATTGACCGCTCGCCGGTTGTAGCCGAGGCCCTTCCACTCGTCGATCACGTCGGCGACCGGTGCCGCCGCACAGACGCTCGGCGTCGGGAATCGGTCGGTGAATCGGGCGAGTCGGTCGACCACCCTGGCGACCTGGGTCTGCTGCAACATCAGCTCGGAAACGAGGATGGTCCACGGGTCCCGCGTGCGACGCCAGGGCAGATCGCGGCCGTTGTGTTCGAACCACGCGAGCAGGTCGGATCTATGGTGATCCCCATGTTGCGTGTTGGCGATCGCTTCCCCGATCTGGAACTCGTCGATCACGACGGCCAAGTATGGCAACCGTCGCGCCATCGAGGTCGACCCCTGGCACTGATCTTTCACCGACATCTCGCCTGAGTGCCGTGCAAGGCACACATCGGCGCCGTGCGCGACCGGATCGATGATCTGACCACGTCGAGTGGCGTCGCGGTCGACGTCGTCGTCATCACGTTCACCAAGCCCCGCAACCTGAAGGGCTACCGGCGGCGCTTCGCCGACCCGCTCACGGTGGTGACCGACCAGGAGCTCGAGCTGTACCGAGCCATGGGCTTCGGCCGGGGCAAGGTCGCTCGCGTCTGGGGTTGGCGCATGATCCGGGCCTACATCCCGCTGCTCCGCAACGGCTACGAGCTCGAGAAGACGAACGAGGACACCCTCCAACTCGGCGGCAACGCCGTTGTCGATG
>CALLIQ010000642.1 GCA_938008925.1 uncultured Acidimicrobiales bacterium | reverse complement strand
ATGCCGTCGGCCACCATCTGGTCGACCGTGTCGCCGATGAACGGCTCCCAGTTGCGGTTGCCGAAGTAGATCGGCAGCGAGACTCCGTGGTCGTCGAACTCGCTGCGGAGCGCGTCGATCAGAGCCAGGTTCTGGGCGTTGATGGGGGAGCGGCCACCGAACTGTTCGTACTGCTCGGCGACCTCTGCGAGGCGCTCGTCCGGGACGTTACGACCTCGGGTGACGTTGCGCAGAAACGGCATGACGTCGTCAGGACCGTTGGGTCCGCCGAACGAGAAGACGAGCACTGCGGTGCTCGAGCCATTCGCCGGTTTCGGCGAGGCTGACGCGGGATCAGGAGCGGGGGAAGACACGGCTGGCAGTGTGCCCGACGCGGCCGTCGCCCAGATGCGACGCCGTTCGTCGGGCTCTCAGGTTCGGTGAGTCAGTTGCCGGCGGCGGCCAGCATCGTGACCGGAATTTCTTCGATCTCGTCGGGATCGAAACCGAGGCGGGTCTTTGCTTCGTCTCGTGCTGCGATCACCGATCGACGGCTGGGCGAGCGAGGCGCAAACCCAGCGGCGGCCCGTTGTTCGTCGTTCTCGCCGCCCCAGAAGCCGTGCTCGCGGTTGAGGCGTGCGTTGCGGCGACACGGGAGCATCACCGGGCACGAGGCACAGTACGAGCCGGCGAGTGCTTCGCGTTCGACTCGGCGTTCCGGCCGTTCGGCGGACGGGCCGAAGAAGACCTCGGTCATGCCTTTGCAGACGGCGTGATCGGCCCAGTCGACGGTCGATTCTGGATGGAGTGTGAATTCGGTGTCCATTGTGATCCTTGGACCCTGAAGAGCGGGTGGGAGTTGGCCGGGACGGGGGACCCCGGCGTGGAATCGAATTTAGCACTAAATGATGAAACGTCCAGCAAAACTTTGACATCTACTCAAATTCGTCTCGATGCAGGTCATCGGGCGCTCCGATGAGCCCGTGCGCACGCACGCGCAGCGGTGACTTCTCGTCGGGCGCGCGAAGTGGCGGGCGTGCGGAGCAACAGAACTGGCGGCGGCGCGCGGCGCTCGGCTGGTCAGCTGACGGGCGTTGCGAACTCGAGCGGGAGCGTCAGGCGGCCAGTTGGGCGGCGAACTCGGCCGCTCTCGCCGCGGCTTCGCTCGGATCGGGCGACCAGGTGGTCGACCCCATCGCGGTGGCGTCGTCGCGGTCGTGCACGGCGCGACCACCGATCAACACGATCGCCTCCGGGAACCGTTCGGCGATCACCGCTGCGGAGGAGGCGGCGTGCTGGCGACCTGCTTCGTGCGTGACGGTCAGACAGATCACCAACCGGCCGTCGAAGCGGTCGGCGACCTCGAGCAGTGTCTCGGTCGGGGTCTCCGCTCCGAGATCGATCACGTCAGGGCCGTTCGCCCGAACCAGGTCGGCGAACATCGATGACGGAAGGGAGTGGTTGTCGCCGGTCGGAGAAGCGACGACGACGACGCCCCGGCGGCGGCCGGGATTGCGGAACGACGGTCGAACGCGTCCGAGGAGCCGTCTGGCGACGGTGGTCGCTCGGTGCTCGTCGGCAATCGATCGTTGGCCGGCGGCCCATTCGTCACCGATGCGGGCCATCGCGGGCCCGATGACGTCGAGGTGGATCGTCTCGGCACTCGGGGCGGTCCGAAGGATCGGCTCGATCACGGACCACGCCTCGTCTTCGTCGCCGATGACCATCGCGTCCACCAGCGCATCGACGGCGTCGGTCGTCGCGAGTGGTCGAGCGCTCGGTTCGGATGCAAAGGCTTCGACGGCACTGAGCGGCACGAGCCACACGTTGCCGACCTTGTGCGCCTCGAGTCGACCGAGTCGGACGTAGCGATAGGCGGTCATGTAGTGAACGCCGAGACGGTCGGCTGCCTCCGCCAAGGTCAGCGACGAACCGACAGTGGTGTCGGTCGCTTCTCGGGTGGAGGTGGACATCGCGGCGAGAGTAGATGATGGGTGCCCGAAACGGCCGACCCGGAGTGGCCCTCTCACCTCGTAGGGTCATGTGGTGCGCGTGGCGACTTGGAATCTCTGGTGGCGATTCGGCCCCTGGGAAGAGCGACAATCTGCGATCGTCCGCACGATTTCGGGGTTCGAGGCCGATGTGGTGCTCTGCCAAGAAGTGTTCTGCGACGACGAGCACGGCGACCAGGCGGAACTGATCGGAGACCAGCTCGGCTGTGAGGTGGCGGCGAGTCGACGAGGTGACGGCACCCGCCTGCCGTTCGGCAACGCGATCCTCAGCCGACTCCCCATTCTCGAGTCCACGTCGATCGCCCTCGAGAACGCCGCTGGGAGCCCCGGACACCGCAGCGCCGTCGCCGCCCGAGTGGACGGACCGCTCGGACCGCAGTGGGTCGTGACCACGCACCTCGACTGGCGTTACGACGGTTCGGTCCTGCGCCAACGGCAGTTGTCTGCGGTCGTCGATTGGATCGTCGACCTCGCCGGCGAAGCGTCCGACGAGTCGCTTCCGGTGGTGTTGGGTGGCGACTTCAACGCCGTACCCGAGTCGGACGAGATCCGGCGCCTGACCGGCTTGGGTGCGCCCTACCGCGATGGCATCGTTTTCACCGATGCGTGGGCGGCCGTGGGCGATGGCGATGGGCACACGTGGACTCGAGAGAACGAACACTCCCGCGACGCACAGTGGCCTCGGCGTCGTCTCGACTACGTTTTCGTGTCCTGGCCACGACCAAAGCCGACCGGCAACCCCCTTCGAGCCCGTCTCGAGGGCATCGAGGCCCCAATGGGCTCTGACCACGCAGCCGTCGTGGTCGACCTCGACGCCCGCCCAGCCGGCGCCCACCTGACCAACCCCGAGAAAGGAGCCTGAGCATGACGACGCCCGAACCTGGTTGGTACCAAGACCCGTCGCACCCCGGCTCGCATCGGTGGTGGGATGGATCGGCGTGGACCGACCAGGTCCTGTCGAACGCGCCCATCGGAAACGGGCTCTCCGCTCCTGGCGATTGGTTCTCCGAGGCCGTTCGACTCGCTCGAGCCCGCGCCGGACACCTCTTCACGATCGTCGTGCTGTTCTCCCTCCCCGCAACGATCATCGCCGGGATCCTGACGTGGTTGGCGATCGATGGCGCCTCACTCGAGAACTTCGGCCCGGACGCAGACGGTTTCCCCCGAGCGGTGGGGTTCACGGGCGTCGGTGCGCTCTACGGCCTCGGGTCGATTCTCGTCACTGCGCTGGCCAGTTCGCTGGCGGTGGCGGCGATGACGCACCAGATCGCGAGCAATGAGGCGGCGGACGCTGCCGAGCGAGCGTTCATCGGCCGGCAGGCGCCGACCGCCGACGATCAGCGCTATCGGTCCGAAGACGACGTCGTCGTCGACACCTGCCCCTGGTCCGACTCGATCGGCTTCGTGCTGCGTCGACCGTTCCGTGTGCTCGGAGCGTTCCTCGGCCCGATCACGGCGATCCTCGTGCTCTGGTTCGTCGCCTTGGTCGCCGCGGTCATCGCACCGCCGCTCGCCGTGTTGTTCCTCGGTGTTCTCGTCGCCAGCGTGCTGATCGTCGTCCGGTTCTCGCTCGGCGTGACCGCCGCCGCGATCGGGCCGAAAGAAGACAACAGCCTCAAGGTGTCCAGTCGATTGACCACCGGGATCGTCGGCTCGGTGCTCGGTCGTCTCGCACTACTGGTGCTGGCGGCGTTCACGGTCCAGATCTTCTCCGCCTTCCTCACCGCTCCGATCACCTCGGCGTTCGGCAACGAAGGCTTGCAGCCGGGCGTCACGGAGATCGCGCTCCAGGAACTGGTCGGCGGCAACCCCGCTGCCTACTTGGCGGGCCGAGTCGTCGGCTCGATCGTCAGCGGCATGACCCTCGCGTTGACCGCAGCCGGACTGTTCATCGTCTATCGCGACCGGTCCGGATCGCTCGACCCAATGCTGAGCGAGACACACGGTCGAGCGATTACGCTCGGACCCGTTCGCTGATCGACCCTCCTGCTCCGCTGAGCGTTCTGCTCCCCGAGCCGCCGGCCGCTCTCAGCCGTCAGCACACCGGCCAGCCCAACTGGTCGCGTGTCCAGCCGAGCACAAGAGGATCGATGAACGATGTCCGAGGGAGAACTCGAAGCTGAGCAAGCGTGGCTGGACCACGCCCAGGAGTGCCTGGACGCGATGGCCGATCGCGCCACCGCAGCGAGAGAAGCGACCGACCGTGCGGTCCGCGATGAGAACACGGCCGACGCACGCGTGGCGCAATGGCACCTGAAGAAGCGAGAACGTGACTTGGCGGTCGGCGCCGGGCCGCTCTGTTTCGGTCGGATCGACGAGGAGCCGTCTCGAGGTCAGTCCGGTCCGCGGTGGTACGTCGGGCGACGCCACGTGGAGGACGGTGACGGCGGCGCCGTGATCGTCGACTGGCGGGCCCCGGTGTCCGCCCCGTTCTACCGAGCGACCGCCGTCGACCCGTGTGGCCTGGTTCACCGTCGCCGGTTCAGCATCGAGGACGGTGTCGTCACCGCACTGTTCGATGAGGACCTGACGGATCCCGAGTCGGCCGGAGCGGCGGGCTTGCCCGACCCGCTCCTCGCCGAGCTCGACCGTTCCCGCACCGGACAGATGCGCGACATCGTCGCCACGATCGCCGCGGAGCAGGACGTCATCATCCGAGCTGGGCTCGATGAGCTCCTCATCGTGCAGGGAGGACCGGGCACGGGGAAGACGGCGGTCGGGCTGCACCGGGCCGCGTACCTGCTGTTCCAGTACCGGCTCTATCTCGCCGACCACAACGTGCTCGTCGTCGGACCGAACCGCCTGTTCCTTCGCTACATCGCCGACGTGTTGCCCTCGCTCGGCGAGAGCTCGGTCGTGCAGACGACGGCAGAGGGATTGCTGGCGGCGAAGTACCCGGTTCGAGCCGACGACGATGCCACCGTCGCAGAGATCAAGGGCCGTCTCGACATGGCGACCGTGATCGGAAACGCCATCTCGGCGAAGATCTCGGTGCCAGACGACGGTGTCGAGCTCGTGTCCGGCGTCGTCGTCATCCGTCTCGACGCCACCGAGGTCGGCCAACTCCAGAAGACGGCGTTGGCCCGCCAGCTGCCGTCCAACGACGGCCGTGAAGTGTTCCGGCAGATGCTGCTCCAGGAGGCATGGCGCCGGCACAGCGATCGAGTCGGCGTCGACACCGGCACCCAGCCAGCGTTCACGTCGGCCATGAAGAACGACACGAGCTTCAAGAAGCTCCTCGACAAGATGTGGCCGACGCTGTCCGCTCCGGTCGTGATCCGAGAGCTGTACGGATCACCGAAGCGACTCCATCAGGCCGCCGACGGCATCCTCAGCGCCGACGAGCAGGCCTTGCTCCGACGTAAGGCGTCGAAGAAGCTGGCCGACGAACAGTGGACGGCGGCTGACATCGCCCTCCTCGACGAGGCCGGTCACCGAACGGTCGGCACGCCGGCCCGCTACGGACACGTGGTGATCGACGAGGCGCAGGATCAGTCCGCGATGTCGCTTCGCATGCTCGGTCGGCGGGCTCGCAACGGTTCGATGACGGTGCTCGGCGACCTCGCCCAGGCCACCGCTCCCGCCGCACTCGGATCGTGGAGTGCTGCCCTCGATGCGATCGGTGTCGACCCCGATCGCAAGGATGCGGCGACCGCTCGGATCGCTGAGTTGACCGTCGGCTATCGAGTGCCGGCGTCGATTCTCGACGTGGCAAACCGGCTCCTGGCCGAGGCCGCCCCCGATGTGACGCCAGCTCGATCGGTCCGTCCGGGAGGGGCACCACCGCTCGTGATCCGGACCGACGACGAGGGGCGCTGGGCCGGCGTCGTCACCGAGG
>CALLIQ010000641.1 GCA_938008925.1 uncultured Acidimicrobiales bacterium | reverse complement strand
CTGCTGCAACCACGGGCAGAGGCCGAGGTCGCCATCGTGTTGGAGCACGACCTCGACAAGGGCGAGCACAGCTTCGCCGACATCATCAATGCCACCGCGTACGCGCTGCCGTCGATCGAGATCGTCGACAGTCGAATCGCTGACTGGGACATCCGTTTCGTCGACACGGTGGCCGACAACGCGAGTTGTGGGCTCTACGTGCTCGGCGGCAAACCGGTCCCGCTGTCGGCCGTCGACCTGCGCACGATCCCGATGTCGATGACCATCAACGGTGAAGAAGTTTCCACCGGCGAGGGAGCGGCATGTCTCGGTCACCCGCTGAACGCGGCTCGCTGGCTAGCCGATGTGATGAGCGAGCGAGGCACACCGCTCCGGGCTGGCGAGGTGATCATGACGGGCGCCCTCGGCCCGATGAAGCCACTGTTTCATCCCTCTGGGAGCCGTTCCACGGAGGGGGCGCCTGGCGCCACAGTGACTGCATCGTTCGGTGATCTCGGCACGGTGACGACGTCGGTCGCCGCTGCTGGCGAAGGGGAGCCGTCATGACCATCAAGACCGCCGTGATCGGCTCCGGCAACATCGGAACCGACCTCATGATCAAGTCGATGCGAACGTCCGAAGAGGTCGAGGTGATCGCGATGTGCGGGATCGATCCCGACTCCGATGGTCTCGCCCGAGCCGCTCGCATGGGAGTGGCCACCACCTCCGATGGCATCGACGGACTCGTCGGTCTCGATGAGTTTGCCGACGTCGAGCTCGTGTTCGACGCGACGTCGGCCGGCGCACACGCTCGTCACGACGAGGTTTTGCAGGCACACAGAAAGCGCGTGCTCGACCTCACCCCGGCCGCCATCGGGCCATACGTCGTCCCGCCCATCAACCTCGATGAGCACCTGAGCGCGCCGAACATCAACATGGTCACGTGCGGTGGGCAAGCGACGGTCCCCATGGTCGCCGCCGTCGGTCGTGTCTCGCCGGTGGTCTATGGCGAGATCGTTTCGTCAATCAGTTCGCGGTCGGCCGGTCCCGGCACGAGGGCAAACATCGACGAGTTCACGGAGACCACCTCAAAGGCGATCGAAGTCGTCGGCGGTGCGCAGCGGGGCAAGGCGATCATCGTCCTCAACCCGGCCGAACCGCCGTTGATCATGCGCAACACCGTGTTCTGCCTCGTCGAGGCCGGCGAACCGGAAGCGATCGAGGCGTCGGTGGTCGACATGGTCGAGACGGTGAACTCCTACGTCCCCGGCTATCGGCTCAAGCAGCGCGTGCAGTTCGAGTCGCTCGACGGATCGAGCGCCGTGCGGATTCCGGAGATGGACGCGAAGTTCAGTGGCTGGAAGGTCTCGATCTTTCTCGAGGTCGAAGGGGCGGGTCACTACCTGCCGCCCTACGCGGGCAACCTCGACATCATGACGAGCGCCGCCATCAAGACGGCTGAAGCCCTCGCTGCCGGGGTCCCGGCATGAGCGACGTCAGCGCAGAGAAACCCAACCTGTACGTGCAGGACGTCACGCTGCGCGATGGAATGCACGCGATCCGCCACCAGTACGGCATCGACCACGTCCGATCGATCTGCAAGGCGCTCGACGCCGCCGGGGTCGACGCGATCGAGGTGGCTCATGGCGACGGCATCGCTGGTTCGTCGTTCAACTACGGGTTCGGCGCCCACACCGATTGGGAGTGGTTGGAAGAGGCGGCCGATGTGCTGGAGACGGCTGTGCTCACGACGCTGCTGCTTCCCGGAATCGGCACGATGGAAGACCTGCAGCGAGCCTGGGATCTCGGCGTCCGCTCGGTCAGGATCGCCACCCACTGCACCGAGGCCGACGTCGCCGCCCAGCACATCGCCAAGGCGCGCGAGATCGGGATGGACGTCGCCGGGTTCTTGATGATGAGCCACATGAACGAGCCGGCGGCTCTGGCCCAGCAGGCGCTGCTCATGGAGTCCTACGGCGCACAGTGCGTCTACATCACCGACTCGGGCGGCCGGCTGACGATGGGCGACGTGCGAGATCGGATGCGGGCCTACCGCGACGTGCTCAAACCCGAGACCGAGATCGGCATTCACGCCCACCACAACCTCACCTTCGGCGTCGCCAACTCCGTCGTCGCTGTCGAGGAGGGCTGCTACCGGGTCGACGCATCGCTCGCCGGCATGGGTGCCGGCGCTGGCAACTGCCCGCTCGAGGCCTTCATCGCCGTCGCCAACTTGGAGGGTTGGGGGCATCGCTGCGACGTCAATCTGCTGATGGACGCGGCCGAGGAACTGGTTCGCCCGCTTCAGGATCGACCGGTGCGCGTCGATCGCGAGACGCTGAGTCTCGGGTACGCCGGGGTCTACTCGAGCTTCCTTCGCCATGCGGAGAAGGCGGCCGAGACCTACGACCTCGACACTCGAACGATCCTGCTGGAGCTCGGCAAGCGTCGAATGGTCGGTGGTCAGGAAGACATGATCGTCGACGTCGCCCTCGACCTGGTGAAAGCAAACGAGTCGTCGGACGATTGATGCTCGAGCAGGTCACCGAAGAGGTCGTCGCCCTCCACGTCGATTTCGAACGGTGGTTCGGGGGCTCTCTGCCGACACTCGGCCGTGTCGAGGAGGTGCTCGGTGACGAGTTCTTCTTCGTTGGCCCGACGGGGACCGCCGTCGATCGCACCGGTGTGCTCGGCTTCATCGGGGCCGCCAAGGGTGCCCAGCAGGTCTCGATCCGCATCGAGAACGTAGCGATCCGGTGGCATCGGGGCGATCTCGTCGGCGCGAGTTACGAGGAGTGGCAGACCGAACGATCGGCCACTGCGAGCGAAACCACGACCGGTCGGCTGTCGTCGGCCGTGTTCGAAGTCGAGCCGTCCCTCCCTGGCGGCTTGCGTTGGTTGAGCGTTCACGAGACGTGGTTGCCCGGGGCGGGCCCGGTAATACATTCGAATGAATCTTGACGATTCATTCGAATGAATCTATGTTCCGTGAATGGAACCTGAAGCTGGCACCTCGAGCGGCGCTGCGTCACAGACGAGCGAGCCGTTTCTCGAGACGTATCTGCCCTACTTGTTGCGTCGGGCAGATCAGGCACTGTCGGCCGCCTTCTACGACGCGCTGAATGCCCACGGGGTCCCTCGCTCGGAGTGGCGGGTCCTCGCAGTGCTGCACGAACACGGTTCGCTCTCGGTCCGCGACCTGACCCACCGATCGCTGTCGCCCCAACCGACGGTCACCCACGCGGTGAGTCGACTCGAGGAGCGGGGCCTGGTCCAACGGATTCGTGGCACGCACGACAAGCGTCAGCGCTTCGTCTCGATGACGCCGGAAGGGGAGGCGCTGACGGCGACGCTCATCCGCGACGCGCAACGCCTCGAGCGCGCCGTTCTCGACGATGCCGGAATCGGCTCGCTCGACGAGCTCGTCTCGGGCCTACGGAAACTGATCGCCGGGGTCGAACGACACGACCAGGTCGAGTTGCACGATGACTGATCGTCCGCTCGTCACACCTCGAGGCCGGTTCCCGCACGTGCGGGTGGCCAACGGTTTCGCATTCGTCTCGGGCACCAGCTCGCGGCGACCCGACAACACCTTCGTCGGGGTCGACGTCGACGAGTTCGGGACCACGTCGCTCGACATCGCAGCGCAGACCACCGCCGTGCTGGAGAACATCGAAACGATCCTGGCCACGGTCGGTCTCGATCGGACCGATCTGGTCGAGGCGAGCGTGTTCTTGGTGAACATGAACGATTTCGGTGGCTACAACGCGGCGTGGGCCGATTTCTTCGCTGACGTCGAGCTCGCGCCGGCGAGGACGACCGTTGCGGTGCACCAGTTGCCGCACCCCCATCTGCTGGTCGAGATCAAGGCCGTCGCCGCTGTGAGACAAGACAAGGCCGTCGCCGCTGTGAGACAAGACAAGGCCGTCGCCGCCCTGAGACCTGAAACCGCGAGGAGTGAACCGTGAGTGAAGACACGCCCGTTTGGGATCCGGCCGAGGCCCGTCAACGCAAACCCTTCAGCCTGTGGGCTTGGATCGACGAGCATCGTGACGAGCTCCGGCCGCCGGTGTCGAACAAGCA
>CALLIQ010000640.1 GCA_938008925.1 uncultured Acidimicrobiales bacterium | reverse complement strand
ATCATCGGCATGACCGTCGTGTCGATCTGGGCGTCGACGAGTGAGGCCAGCAGCGCGCCGCCGGCGAGCGAGATGAATCCGAGTACCGCGGACGCGGTACCCGCCATCGCCCCCATCGGTTCGAGCGCCATGGAGTTGTTGAGCGGTGTGATCAGCGTCTGAAGCGCGTTGATCACGATGATCCACGTCAGCCAGATGCCAAAGCTCATCGAACCCCCGGATGCGAGCGCGACCACGAAGCCGGCGAGAGAGCACACGATGAGTGCCGCCGCCACGGTCGACAGCACGCGTTCGGCGCCGAAGCGACCGATCATCCGGTTGTTGACCATGAGCGCCGCGACCATGACGATGCCGCCGAGTCCGAACCAGAGAGCGAACTGATCGCCCCGGCCGTAGATCAGATCGATGATCGGTTGGCCGCTGCCGAGATAGACGAAGAAGGCCCCCGAGTAGACCGTGAGCGCCAGGATGTGGGCGACGGTCTGGCGAGTCTTGACGATGGCCGTGAACGCCTCGAGCAGCGGGCGAGCGGTCAGTGGCCTGCGGGCGTCGTCGGCGAGCGTCTCGCCGAAACGGATCGTCCACGCTGCGGCCAGCGCCGCGAGCGCCACCGCAGCGGTGAAGACGAGGCGCCACGAGCCGACCTGGAGGATCGCCTCACCCAAGAAGGGGGCGACGATCGGGCCGATCAAGAACACGGCCATCACGATGGTGACGACCTTTGCCATCTGGTCGCCGTCGTAGAGGTCGCGAGCGATCGCGACCCGCAACACGGCGGGTGATGCAGCACCAAGACCCCAGATCGCTCGAGCGATGAGCAACAGCGTGAAGCTCGTGGCCAGGGCGGCCGCGATGCCGCCGAGCGCGTACAACCCGATGCCGGCGAGCAATGCGTTCCGTCTCCCGAAGCGGTCACTCAGCGGACCGAACACGAGCTGTCCGGCCGCCATCCCGAGGAAGTAGACGGTTCCGATCAGCGAGATGCGTCCCGCTGCGTTGGGCAGGTCGGCGACGATTTCGTCGAAGGCGGGGAGCGCGGCATCGATCCCGAAGGCCAACAAGATGCCGAGCGCGGCGAGAAAGCGGATCACGCTGGCTTCGCGACGATCTGGCGATCTGACCATCTCGTGACCCAGCGTCACGAAGCACTACGGTTGTCGAAGGAACGGGGTTGGGCTGCTGACGAGCGGTGAGGTTTGCGGCGGCATCTCACACCGTCGCGGCTCGGCCTCGTTCCACTGCTCACGGCGTGTCGATGCGTCCGTCGGTGTGGCGGGCGAATCGCCCGTCGGTTCCTGCGTGGGTGTGGTCGTCGGCGGGCCAGGGCCAGCCCCCGAAACCGGTGGCTTGGTAGTCGGCGAAGGCCTGGCGAATCTCGGCTTCGTCGTTCATCACGAATGGGCCGTACTGCGCGACCGGTTCACCGATCGGGCGGCCCTGCAGGATCATGCACTCGGCGCCGGTCGGCCCGGCGATCAGTTCGTGGTCGGCGGTGGCATCGATCAATGCGCCGGTCTTCGCCTCGATCGGCCGCCCCGAGAGGGTGACCCCCGATCCGGCGAATCCGTAGAGCATTCGCTGCGATCGTTCGTCGACGGCTGCGGGCAGGATCCATTCCGAGCCCGGGTCCATCACGACGTGCCAGATTGCGACGTCGGCATCGGGCCTCGACGCCCACGAGTTCGGCGGAGGAGTCGGGCCCACCTGGTCGCCGAGCGATCCGGCCACGAGGGTGATGTCGACCCGACGGCCAGCTGTGTCCGTGGTGCGGACGACGGGCGTGTCACGGTCCCACAGCATCGTGAAGTAGGGCGGGACCAGCTTGTCGGCACTCGGAAGGTTCAACCAGATCTGAAACAGTTCCAGCGGGTTCGGCCCCTGCTGATCCAACAGCGGGAACATCTCCGCGTGCACGATCCCGGACCCGGCGGTCATCCATTGCGTGTCGCCCTGGCCGTAGCGGGCGGTCGCGCCCAGTGAGTCGGAGTGGTCGATGAAGCCCTGTCGGACGTAGCTGATCGTCTCGAAGCCGCGATGCGGGTGAGACGGGAACCCCGGTACCTCGGAGCCGTGATACATCGACCAGCCGTCGAGCCCCCCGAAGTCGTTGCCGATTCGCCTGCCGTCGAGCGGTGCGTTCGGACCGAGTGATGTGGTGGCAGCCGGGTAGTGGTCGTCGTGGTGGGCGACGAACAAGAAGGGGTCGATCGTCGGCCACTGCGCTCCGAGAGGAAAGCTCGTGAGGACGGGCGAATCGCCGTTACCGATACTCATCGCCTCAGGCTAGGGACTCGTCGTTGGCACGAGAGCCGCGAGCACGAGAGCCGTCATGAGCAGAGCCGTCATGAGCAGAGCCGTCATGAGCAGCGGCCAGTCTGGGCCGAACGGTTCATTCGCGGCCGATCGAGCGGATTTTGAGGCGTGAGCCGAACCGGCGCGGCACCTGCGAACGACAAACGAGCATGAAACGCTTCACGTTCGTCTTTCTCTGCTCGCTGATCGCAACCATCGTGTCCGAGCGAATGTTCTGGTTCTGGTCGACAGGGGTTCGCGTGCATGTCGAGGTCGCGCTCTTCTACATGCTGCCGACGGCCGTGGTGCTGTGGGCGATCGAGCGCTTCGCCGTCGACGACCGATCATCGTTGTTGCTGGCGGTTCCCCTCTTCGCCTACGTGACCGAAGGTGTCATCACGCCCATCCTCTACACCGGTGGACCGTTCGTGCCCTTCTTCCCGGCGTGGTTCTCCGCATGGCACGGCATCTTGGGTATCGCCGTCGGGATCGTCGGAATTCGCCTGCTGGCCAGACGGGGCGCAGCGGCCGCACTGGCGCTGACGTCGGTCGGCTTCGGTGCGTTCTGGGGGTTGTGGGCGACCACCCTCCGGTTGCCCGAGAACGTCGAAGACCCCGAGCTCGTCGCTGAGATGGGTGCGCTCGTGGTGCTCGACCCACTCGCCTTCGCCCGCTACGCGGCGACCTTCGTCGCCATCCTCATCGCAGCGCATTGGGCGATCGGGTTCGTTTGGCCTGCGGTGGAGGGTTCGGTCAAGCCGACGATCGGCCGCAAGACCGCCATCGTCGTCGGTGCTTTCGTCGCCATCGCCGTGGTGGGTTGGACCGTCGCCATCCCGTGGGCCCTCCCGATGTTCGTGGCATACGGCGGACTCCAGATCGTGGCGCTGCGTCGACACCACAAGCGGGCATCCAGCGGTGCGGCCGAGCGCGGTGCGGTTGACGGCGGGGCTGAATGTGATGGCCCCGTCCCCGGCCGATCCCCGCTGTTGTCCTCGCTCGCCGGACACGTGTCGATGCGGAACCTCGCACCGATCGCTCTCATGGCACCTGCAGCTTCGGGGGTCTACGCCGTGTTGTGGGCGATCGACCCGTCCGACCAGGCGATCCGGGTGGTGATGTACTCGACGATCGCCGTCCAAACGCTGGTCGGCGGGTGGATGATCACGGCTGCTCTGCTGCGTGAACGGGCCCCGATCGACGGCGATCACGAGAAAAACCGCTCCTTTCCTGAGAAAAACGCCTTTGTGTCAGCGAGCCGACAGACCGAAGCGTCGGGATCCGTCACAGTGATGGAAGAACCTCGGGGGTGACCAGCGGCGGCACCGCCGGGGATTCGAACATGCGGGGTCCTGGCTGGAGGGACCAGGCCCCCGTTTCACGGAGAAGCGGTTGGGCTGATCGGAGG
>CALLIQ010000639.1 GCA_938008925.1 uncultured Acidimicrobiales bacterium | reverse complement strand
ATCCCCTCACCTCCTCATCCCCACACCTCAGAAGCCGGCTGAGCCCGGCCACCATGGCGGCGCGGGCATCGTCGACCGGCAATCCCCGGCTGTGAATCAAGAAGTCGACCGATTCGATCTGGGTCAACAGATCACCGGCCGTCGCCACCGCGTCGCGCTCGCCGGCCTTGAGCGCGCCGAGCTCAGGAGCGAACTGGGCATCGAACTGGCGACGCATCAGCGCTCGGTTCTTGTCGAGTTCTGAGCGCAGCCTCGGAAGGGAGGCGGCGTTGGCGATCGTCGCCCGGAACACCGGCCCCATGCCGTCGTACAGGCGCAAACGGGTGGCGACGAGCTCATCGATCCGTTTGTCGAGCGGCCCTTCTCCAAGCTCATCGATCTGGCCCAGCAGGTGTCCCACCTGGTCGCTCCTGGCGATCGCCGCCTCCCGCAGCTCGCCTGGGTCGGCGAAGTAGCGGTACAGCGAGCGAAGGGAGAGACCGGAGCGCTTTGCCGCCTGCTCGATCGTCGGGAACATCGCCTCCTCGGCGAACATCTCCAGCACGACGTCGAGCACGGCGTCGATGTTGCGTTGCCGCCGAGCCACACGGCCATCGACAGGCCCGTCGTCACCGTCGCTCGTCGCCTCGATGCTCGGCCCGCCGTCGTCGTCCGAAACCCGTTCACTCATCGAGAGGAGCGTAGACCAGCGTCGGTTCGGGCCGATCTTCTGCGCCCCGCACCCGCAGACTCCGTTCAGACGAGGAACCCACAACTGTCACATGTCGTTCATCGGCCCGCATCACACGCTTCCTACTCTGCCTCCAGGTTCTGCGCGTATGGACCCACCGATCTCGATGAGGAAATCGCCTTGGCAAAACAACCGATGTATCGCGGGAAGCCGATCGGCGGGAAGAAGGCCAAGGTGTCTCCGAGTGGGCCGCCAGACGCCGACCGGGTCAAGGCCGCGCTGAAGAAGCTCCAGGAGCTCCACGAGGCCAAGCTCATCACCGACGCGGAGTATCAGCGCAAGAAGAGCGACCTGCTCGACCTGCTCTAGTTCGCGCCGGCTGTCTCTCGTTCGCCCACGATTTCGCCCTCACGCTGACCCACGCGTTCGGCCGCCAGCCGAAGCATCTCCCGCGCCACCATCGGCGCCGCGTTCTGGTTCTGACCGGTGACGAGGTTGCCATCGACCACCCAGTGGTTGGCGAACGGGTCGCGGAAACGGCTGCTGCTCTCGAAGTCAGCGCCGAGGCGACGCAGCTCGGTCTCGGGGTGGTGCGGGGTCATCGTGATGCCGAGCTCTCGGACCTGTTTGTCGGTCACGCCGGTCACTCGCCGTCCCTCGACGAGCGGTCGACCGTCGGGTGCCGTTGCTTTGAGGAGACCGAGCGGACCGTGGCAGACGCCCCCGATCACCCGATCGTGTGCGTTCGCCTCGGTGATCTGGCGTCCCAGGTCGTCTGAGAATCCCAGGTCGAAGGCGGCACCCCAGCCGCCGGCGAGGAAGACGATGTCGTACTCGGTGACGTCGACCGACCCGACCGCTCGGGACCGTGTCACCTTGTCCTTCAGCTCATCGTCAGCGAGGAACCGGTCGCAGGCGTCGGTCCGGATCGCGGGCTTGAGCGACTGCGGCTCGACCGGAATCACACCACCGTTCGGACTCGCGACGTCCACGTCCATACCGGCATCGAGGAAGGCGTAGTACGGGACCGTCAGCTCGCTGGCGAAGACGCCGGTCGGTTTCCCGATGTCGAGCACACCGTGGTTCGTCGCGATGACCAACGCCCGCCTGCCCTCGAGATCGAACGACCTCGCGTCTGCGTCGTCCGGGTGCATGCCCAGGCGTTTCAAGACGCTCCGCACGGCCTTCGCCGGTGGGGGCGCCTCGACGGACCGGGGCCCGCCCGCCGAAGGGGCAGACCCTCGCGTGGCGTAGGGCCACGGTTCGTTGCGATCGGGCACCGACCGCGTTCGCTCGGCATCCAGTCGATCGATCAGGACGGCGAGCACCGCCGCCGCCTCAGCATCGTCCGACCGATTCTCGGCCTCGGTGGGATCGACGTCGAGGTCGTACAGCTCCCACTGGTCGGGAAGCGCCTCGGTCCGATGGACCTCACCGGCAGGGCCGCTGCTGGCGAGATGGCGGACGTTCGGCTCGGTCCACGTGTCCGGATCGTCGAAGGTGCGGACGATCTTCCACAGGTGCCCGGCTCCCCCACGCGCCGCAGCGTCGTCGACCCGGCTCACGATGCTCTCGACGTTGGCTCCGACGTGAGCGGGGACCTGGATGCGGAGCGGACGCGGCGGCCCATCGGCTCGCCCTGCGCGCCGAGCCATCCCGCTGGCCCCTGAATCGCCCTCCGGCATGTTGTCGCGAGTGATCGCGTAGGCGATCCGTTCGCGATCTGCGTCTCCGCCGTCGACGACGGGCATCAGATCGCGCCCCGGCAGGGCATGCAGCTCGGTGAAGCTCGGCTGGAGTCGGGCCGATGCCTCGGTCTCGTCGATCCCCGCCGCGCTCAGCAGCGTGGGGACGAGGTCGACGTGCGACGTCGGCGCATCGTCGATCACCCGCTGGGCCGTGGTACTCCCTCCCGTCTGAACGACGGTGAAGGGCACGCGGGTCGCTTCGTCGTAGAGGTTGAACCACTTCTGATGAAGCCCGCCGTGAGACCCCAGCATCTCGCCGTGGTCGGACGTGCGAACCAGCACCGCGCCAGCGCCCGATGTCGGCGACGCGTCGGTCACCGCACGACGAACCCGATCCAATGGCCCGTCGGACTCGACGTGGAGCCGGTAGTAGAGGTTGCGGTAGTCCTGGGCTCGATCTCGATAGGCCCGCTCGATCAGACCCGGCGGCCCGTAGGTCGACGGGTAGGAGGCGCGGTACGCGATCTGCGCCGCCGGCTTGGTTGAGAGGTCTTCGTCGTCGGTCGGCGACGGTGCGACGTCCGGTGGATTCGCCGCGTCGTCAGCGGCGAAGGGCGACGAAGGCCCAACCCGGCCTAGCCACGCCGGGGCGAACACGATGTCGTGGGGATTCACGAAGCTCACGACGAGAAGGAAGGGCCTCACCGCCTCCGCATCGCCTTCCTCGCGCCGCCGATAGCGATCCTCGAGCCAGGCGACGGCTCGATCCGCGTAGACGGGGTCGCACACCATGCCCGACCGTGCCGGATCCCCGCCGTGCGGCTCGGGTCCGATCCAGCCCGAGAAGCCGTAGGCGTCGAGTTGATCCGCGTCGAGATAGGCCTGCACGGCGGCCTCGTCGAGGCGCCCATCGGCGTCGTGGGTCATCAGCGGTTCACCGCTGTCCGAGTCGACGAGGTCGGCGTGGGTCATGTGCCACTTGCCGACGTAGTGCGTGTCGTAGCCACCGGCACGGAACCAATGCCCGAGCGTCGGCACCTCGTCGGGGCGGAGCCAACGCATCCGCGAGTCGTCCTCCATCTT
>CALLIQ010000638.1 GCA_938008925.1 uncultured Acidimicrobiales bacterium | reverse complement strand
CCGCACCGACGTCGTCGTCGCTTCGATCAGCACCCCCATGAGATGCGGTCGAGCTGGGTCGGTCGACGCAGCGGGGAGCACCTGTCGCAAGGCTGCAGCGAGCTCACGACCGGCGATGGTCACCGCGCCCGTCTGCTCGGCCATTCCCTCGGTGTTGGTCGTGCCGGTCGAAGGCTGGTTTTAGGTCGATTGGTCTTCGGTCATGATCGTGTCCTCGCTCGTTGGTTCGACGCCCAATTCCTGGGCGGTCACGACGCCCAGTTCCTGGGCGATGACGTGGGCGCGATGAACGGCGGATTCCAGCGACCGAACGTGATCGGCGATCAAGGCCGGTCTGGCCTCGTCGTCGCTCTCCATCAACTCGGCGATGCCGCTCAGCGGCATCTCGAGCCGACGGAGATCCCGGACGAGTTGGCCGTCGGCGAGCTGCTCTGGCGAATAGCGCCGATAGCCGTTGTGCGGGTCGACCGACGCCGGCTCGAGCAGGCCCCGGTCGGCGTAGAACCGCAGGGCGCTGATCGACAGGCCGGTGTGTGCGGCGAACTCGCCGATACTCATCATTGCTTCCACCACGCCACCCTCGGGCCTCAACCAGGTTGAGAGTCAAGCACGACACAATGAGGCGATGGAGCCGACATTCACCTTCACCGAGCCGCTCTGGCTGCACTCGGGCGGTTCGTGGGTCTTCGTGACGGTCCCGATCGACGACAGCGAAGACATCCGCGAGTTCGCTCCCGAGGGTCCGGGTTTCGGGTCGGTGCCCGTCCGGGCCGAGATCGGCGAGACGTCGTGGACCACGTCGGTCTTTCCCGACAAGAAGTCCGGTTGCTACCTGCTGCCGGTGAAAAAGCCCGTACGCCGCGCTGAGAAGGTCGATGTCGGCGACCCGGTCGAGGTCACGCTGACCGTCCGAATCCTCTGATTGGATCCTCTGAACAGATCGCGGCTTTGGGCATAGGGTTCGACGATGACCCGTCAGAACATCGCCTCCGGTGGACCCTTCGAAGACATCTACGGCTATTGCCGAGCCGTTCGGGTCGGCGACACCGTGCATGTCGCCGGTACGTGCGCAGCGGTCGACGACCTCGACGACAGCCTCGCCGGCGATGCGACGAGCTACGACCAGGCCGTCTCGGCACTGAAGATCATCGAGGGCGCACTCACCGAAGCCGGTGCGTCGTTCGCCGATGTCGTACGCACGATCACCTACGTGACGAACATCGAGGAGTGGGAGCAGATCGCCCGAGCCCACTCCGAGGTCTTCGACGCGATTCGACCCGCGTCGACCCTGCTCGAGGTCTCACGCCTCATCGACCCCCGGATGGTCGTGGAGATCGAGGTCTACGCCCAGATTGCCAACTGACGTCTCACGTTGGCTCTCGCTCGCCGGTTCGTGGTTGGCTCCCGCTGGCGGGTCGTGATTGCATGGCGCCATGACGACCGGCTCCTCCTCGAAGACGTTTGACGGCCAACTCGCCGTGATCACCGGCGGCGGTGATGGCATGGGCCGAACGCTCGCCGTTGCGCTCGCAGCCGAGGGGTGTGACGTCGCCATTTGCGACGTCGCTGCTGAGGGCATGGAAACGACCGTCGCTGCGTGTCGCGATGCGGCGCCGTCGGTCGTCGTGTCTTCTCACATCTGCGACGTGTCCGATGAAGCCGCTCTCGAAGCGTTTCGTGATGCCGTGCTGGCAGAGCACGGCACCGACCACATCGACCTGCTGTTCAACAACGCCGGCATCGGCGGCGCCGGCTCGATGGTGCTCGACGAGCGTGCCGGCTGGGAGCGGACCTTCGACATCTGCTGGGGCGGGGTCTACCTCGGGACCCGAGTGTTCCTGCCGCTCCTCATGAAGTCCGAGTCTGCGCACATCATCAACACGAGCAGCGTGAACGGTTTCTGGGCCTCGATGGGGCCGCACCATCCTCACACCGCCTACTCCGCCGCCAAGTTCGCCGTGAAGGGCTTCACCGAAGCGTTGGTGCAAGATCTGCGGCTCAACGCCCCGAACGTCGCGGCCCACGTCGTGATGCCGGGACACATCGGAACCGGCATTGCCGTGAACTCGGCGATGGTTCGCGGCATCGACGACGCAGAGCTGCCAGAAGCGGTCGAGCGTGGTGCCGCCTTCCGCAACAACGCACCGACCACCGCTGAGTCGGCGGCGACGATCATCCTCGACGGCGTCCGGAACGGCCAATGGCGCATCCTCGTCGGCGAAGACGCCCACATCCTCGACATGTCGGTCCGGGCCGAGCCCGACCAGGCCTATGAGCTCGACTTCGTCCAGCGGATGAAGGAGCAGGGCGTGCTCGATCAGATCATGGCCGTCGTCGAGTCCTGACCAACGGGCGCAGCTGGTGGCCACGCGACGAGGGCGATCCGTGGTTGCATTGATGCCATGACGTCGCGGCGCCCCCTCATCGTGTTGTTCGCCTTCGTGCTCATGGTGGCGGCGGCATGCCAGGGATCGGCGACCGACATCGATGCATCGCCGGCACGCTCGAACGACGAGACGACGGTCGTCTGGGCTGTCGAAGACGAGCCCGCCGACGACGGTTCTGGCGACGACGGTTCTGGCGAGGACGTTGCGGCCGAAGACGGAGCTGACGACGAGCCGGTCGAGGGCGAGTCGTCTGAGCCGGCGCCAGAACCCGAGCCGGTCGCGTTCGCCGACGACTTCGCGAACTCGATTCTGCCGATCTTCGCCGAGCACTGCGCATCGTGCCACAACGCCGGCGGACCCGGATCGCCGCACTGGCAGCTCGAGACGGTCGCCGACATCGCCGACAACTCGCTCGTGCTCGCCGCCGCGGTCGGTGAGGGGTACATGCCGCCATGGCCGGCTGGGCCGCAGAGCGTGTCGTTCCGCAACGACATCTCGCTACGAGCGGACGAGATCGATGCCATCGTCGAGTGGGCGACGTCTGGCGGCGAGGTCGACGTCGACCCGTCAACGCCCGTCCCCGCTGCAGACGGCATCGTCGGACTCGGTGAGATCGACGACGAGCTCGAACCTCACGAGACCTACGACGGCACCCCTGCAGTCGTCGATGACTACCGCTGCATGATTTACGACCCGCAGCTGACCGAGGGCACGTGGCTCACCGGCTACGAGTTCGTGCCGGACAAGACCGAGATCGTGCACCACGCGATCGGCTATCTCCTCCCGGCGGAGGCGATGGACGTCGCCCTCGACCGCAGCGCCGACGACGACACGGGTGGTTGGCAGTGCTACGGCTCGTCCGGCCTGCCGCACAACGATCCGCTCTTCATTGGCTGGGCTCCCGGCCAGGGACCGACGCAGTATCCCGACGGCTCGGGTCTGTGGATCGAGCCGGGCGCGTTCATCGTGATCCAGGTCCACTATCACAACGAGGTCGACACCGATCCCGATTCCTCGACCCTGCGGGTCGACTACACCGACGGATCGGCCGACCTCGATGAGGTCGGGATTGCCGAGTACATCGCTCCTGCTGAGATCCCGTGCTCGAGCGACGAGACCGGACCGTTGTGCGACCGCGACGCTGCGTTGGCCAGGGCGATCGAGCGATTCGGCCCGGAAGGAGTGCAGGCCACCTTCGTCAACCGCCTCTGCGGTGTGACGCCGGAGGACTTCGCCGGCATGACCGACGGCGTGGCGTCGTCGAGTTGCCAGCTGCCGATCTACGAGTTCGGCGAGATCATCTCGGTGCTCGGCCACGAACACGAGATCGGGGCGACGTTCCGGATGACCCTCAATCCCGGTGCGAGCGACGAGCGGATCTTGCTCGACATTCCGACCTGGTCGTTCGACTGGCAATACAACTACGAGCCCGCCGAGCCGATCTCGGTGAAACCGGGCGACACGGTCTTGATCGAGTGCTCATGGGACCGCTCGCTGCGCGACCCCGACCTCGAACCCTCGTACATCTTGTGGGCCGACGGCACGAACGACGAGATGTGCTTCTCGACGATGACCGTCCGCTGAGCGGGCTCGTTCCCCGCTGAGCAGCTCGTGTCATTGCAGCGCGTACCTGCACTGATCGAATCAAGGCTGCCGAACCACTCAGGTTTGATCAGACCGCGCCGACGGGAACGTCGGTAAGGGCCCGCCTCGGCGACCGGCATCGTCGCGGTGGGGAAAAGCACTTGGTCGATTGGCGGCGCGGAAAATGAAGAAGAGCCACCCACAACGCCCACCTCTGATGATGCGCCACCTTCGGGTGGGCGCCATCGAGGACGGCGAGGTCAAGCGAGAGAACCGCAGCCGGGCGCTTCC
>CALLIQ010000637.1 GCA_938008925.1 uncultured Acidimicrobiales bacterium | reverse complement strand
AAGACCTTCGTCGGAACCCCTCGGACCTCCGCCTCTTGGATCTCGAACATCGTGCCGGGAGCACAGACAGCGGCGACAGCGTCAGGGAAGGTCATGGCCATAGCCGGGCATGGTCGCAGAAGTGGACGCGAGTTCCCAACCGCGGCGGGTCGATCCGACGCCGCTCCTGGGCCTCCGCTGCTCAAGTGCCTCTCTTCGGGGGTCGACATCACTCTGGATGAGACGGCACGATCGACACCGTGGGCAGCGCGACCGGCGCCGCCGACCGATGCTCGCCTTCGCCGTCACCGTCGCTGCGGCCCTCATCTCGGCTGCCTGTGGCCAGCCGAGCGCCGCTCCACCGCCGACCTCGGCCGCACCTCCTTCATCGCTGCCCGCTTCACTCCTCGACACCGCGACGGCGTCCGAGACGCTCGCCGTGGGCGAGGAAGGCCAGGGCGAAAGCGACCGGCCGCTGTGGTCGAGCTTCGAACCAGACGACGAGTGCCCGTTCGTCGCCCCGACCGACACGGACCCGGAGTGTGGGTGGCTCGTCGCTCCCCAGCTTCGACGGGCCGATGGGCCGTCGCGCGCCGAGGTGCGGATCCCCGTCGCGATCTTTCGGGCAACGGATCCGAATCCTTCACCCGACCCCGTCTTCTATCTTCATGGCGGCCCTGGTTCGGGCGCCCTGACCTCGTTCTCCTGGTTCGCGGACTCGATCCTCGACCCGTTCAATGGCGAGCGGGACGTCGTCGTGTTCGACCAACGAGGAGCTGGGTTGTCGGAGCCGTCGCTGGAATGCCGGTGGTACACGCTGCTCGACGCGCAATCCGAGATTCCGGATCAGGCGACGCTCCAACGCGAGGCGATCGCCGTCTTCGACGAGTGCGCTGACGATCTGACGCTCGCCGGTGTCGACCTCACGGCGTACAACAGCCTCGCGAACGCAGCCGACATCGAGGACCTGCGACGTGTGCTCGGATACGACCAGGTGAATCTCTATGGCGTCTCGTACGGCACGCGGCTCGCCCAAACGGTCATCCGCGAGTTCCCGTGGGCGGTGCGATCGGTCATTCTCGACTCGGCCTACCCGACCAACGTCGACCTCACGCTCTCGATGCCGGGCAACTTCCGCGATGCCATGGACCGCGTCGTCGCCCGCTGTGAGGCGGAGGTCAGCTGCGCGGCGGCCTACCCCGACCTCGCCGCGACGCTCGAGCGGGTGGCTGCCGGCTCGGAGGCGTCACCGCTGAGCGTGAACGGGAGACCGATCCAGCCAACCGGGCTCGCTCTCGTGTTGTTCTCGATGCTCTACGACCACACCACGATCGCGCTCATCCCCGGGTTCATCACCGACATCGACGCCGGTTCCAACGGGCTGTTCGACGGCTATCTGAGGTCGACGGATGCCCTCCGACTCGGGGGCGTCGGTCCCTTCATCACCGTGATGTGTGCCGAAGAGGTCCCGTTCTCCGGTCCAGGGCTCATCGAAGGATCGCGGACCGGGGTCCCGCTGTACGACGCGATCGACGCGTTCCCCGACGGTCGCGGGCCCGGTGCATTCGCTGCCTGCGACGCCTGGCGAGCTGCTCCGGTCGACCCGATCGAGAACCAGCCCATCGAGATTCACGTGCCGACGCTGGTCCTCGCTGGCGAATTCGATCCCATCACGCCAGCTCGGTGGGGCGAGGCGCTCGCGGCGCCGTGGGAGCAAGCGACCTATCTCGAGGTCGCGGCATACGGACACGCCGTGATCGCGGCGCCGTGTGCGGCGGACAGGGTCGCTGGGTTCGTCGAGCAGCCGGCGTCAGCCGTCGACACGGTCTGCGAGGAGCCGACCGAGCCGGTCTTCGCGACGCCAGCCACCTGGGCGGTCGCCCTCGATCGTCTCTGGTCCTGAGTCAGCCGAGTCCGTCGCTGAGCGGGTACAGGTCGGGGAAGTCCGCCTCACGGCGTTCCATCTGCGCACCGAACGCTTCGGCCATGTCGTCGGTGTCGAACATCGCAGCGTTCCAGTTTGCGATGAACTCGAGACCGTCGCTGACGCTGTGATCTCGGGTGTAGTGCATCGTCTGCTTGGTTCCCCACACGGCCATCGGGCTCTTTGAGGCGATCTCGCCCGCGACGTCGAGCACCTTGTCGACGAGCGTCTCGTGGTCGTCGTAGACCCCGTTGACGAAGCCGTGCGCCATGGCTTCTTCGGCTGTCCAGCGTCGGCCGGTGTACGCGAGTTCTCGCACGATGCCTTCCGCGACCAGCTTCGGCATGCGCTGCAGGGTGCCGACGTCGGCGGTCATCCCGATGTTGATCTCCGCGATCGAGAAGAAGGCATCGCCCGTCGCATAGCGCATGTCGCATGCACTCACGAGGTCGATGCCGCCGCCGACACAGGCCCCCTGAATCGCAGCGAGTACCGGCATCCGGGCTCGCTCGAGGGAGCTGAATGTGTCCTGGAGCTTCATCGCGGTCGAGCGGAAGCGCTCGTTGCGACGGCTCCGGTGTCCGGAGCTGGCAGCCGGCCCGATCGAGTCGTCGTTGGCGAAGACCTCGAGGTCCATCCCTGAGCAAAAGTGGCGGCCTTCGGCCGAGAGGACCATCGCCCTCGCCGATCCCGACGCGGACAACTCGTCGACGATGGCCGGGAGCTCGCTCCAGAACGCCGGGATCATCGAATTCGACCGCTCGGGTCGAATCATCGAGACGTGTGCGATCTTGTCGCTGAGTTCAACGTTGAAACACTCATAGCCCATCGTGCAAGGCTCTCACACCGCGATCGAGCGCGGGTAGCTCCCGCTGGTCGCTGGCGGAGACGAACCGAGCGGGACCGTTCGCCCGTTGACGGAGCGCTGTCGTCGTGTGCCACGATGGGGGGAATGACGAGCCCCCTGCGAATGCCTGGCAACCAGAAGCGGCTGGGGGAACCCTGGATCTACTTCTCCCGCCGAGACAAGATCTACTCGCTCCTGGCGATCCTCGCGATCTTCGTGATCATCAACGTCGCATTCGGTGATCTCGGGACCGACGAGGAATCACCGACCACGTCGACGACGACGGTGACCGAACAAGAAGGCTGAGGGCACAGCGCTGGTTCAAGCGGGGAGCCAGCTCGTGCAGGAGCTCACAGCGTTGGTTCAAGCGGGGAGCCAGTTCGTGCAGGAGCTCACGACGCCAGTTCGTGCAGGAGATAGTCGATGAGCTCGTCTCGTCGCATGGCGGCGCCTGCGGTTTGCCCAGACCGAGGGTCGAGGTCGCGCTCGGTCTCCGCCTTGGTCCGCTCGCCGTCGGGAACCGGGCGGTACCAGATGCCTCGCTTGCTCATGTACCCGGCCACGGTGGCGGACAGATCGGGCGGGTAGTGGCGATGGAGCCACACGACCGATTCGGCCATGGCGAGCCACACGCCGTACCAGGCCCGCGACGAGCGGCCGACCTCGATCGCTTCGACGAGGTCGGCTCGGGGTTCGCCGACGCTGTAGCGAAGGGCGATCCTCGCACGACTGGCCAGCGCCGACATCAGAGACCATGCGAGGCCAGCGTCGGTGGTCATCTCGACGCCCCGCATGCACAGTTGGTGGCCGATCTCCGGTCGACCCCGCTTCGCTTCGTACATGGCGAGCGGTGACACACACGACGCTCGCCACGGGTTCTGTGAACGGTCCAGGTAGTCGTTGGCGAATCGGGCGTGTTCGGCCGCCTCGTCAGGATCGGCCTCGACCATGATCATGGCGAGATTCGCGCGATGGGAGGCGACCCGAGAGGTACTCATCGCCGGTGCGTGGAAGACGCATCGCTCGGCGAGGTGGCGAACCTGCTCACCGCCGCGAGCGATGTCCATGCCGTGGAGCACGCCGTAGAGGAGACACGCCTCGTGGTTCGGCTCGGACTCGTCGACGTCGGCCAACGCCCCCTCGAGAAGGGAGATCGCGTCCGCTCGTTCATTGCTCGCGACCGCAGCGACGCCGATCGCCGTCATCGCAGGAGGCTCGAGCACGGCTGCGGCACGGGCCCAGTCGCCGATTTCGGTCCTGAACGTCTCGAAAGCGAAGATCCAGAGCGCTCGGAAGATCACGTTGCAGGCGGTGCTGTCCTCGAGTTCGATCGCCCATCGAACGGCTGCGCGGAAGTTGTCCCATTCGGCGCCGAACGCCTCGAAGGCATCGTCGAAGTCTTCACGGGTGTCGCCGAGCCACTTCGCTTCGTTGTGTTGCGCCACCCCGACAGCGAAGGACACGAGCGATGCCCGCAAGGCGCTCGCATCCTCGGTCGACAGATGTCCGGAGCAGTACGCACGCACCGTTTCCAGCAGCCGATACCGGCTCGTCCCCGTTCCGTTCACCTGCGAGACGAGCGACTTCTCCAGAAGCGACGTGAGCAGATCGAGCACGTCGAACTCGTCGAGGCGATCGTCGGCACAGACCTGTTCGACCGCTCGCACGTCGAAGGTACCGGCGAAGATCGACAGACGATCGAGCAACAAGCGCTCGTCGTCGTCGAGGAGTTCATAGGACCAGTCGAGTGCGGCGAGCAGCGTCTGATGGCGGGCCGCCACCTGACGATCGCGGCTGCGGAGGAGACGGAATCGATCCTCGAGCCGATCGATGATCTCACTCGGCGAGAGCGCTCGAAGTCGGGCCGCCGCCATCTCGATTGCGAGCGGCATCCCATCGAGGCGCGCACAGAGATCGGTCAGTTCGCTAGAGGGCCAACGGTCGGGATCGAACCCCACATCGTGCGCTCGGGCTCGTTCGATCAGTAGCGCCACCGCATCGGTACCGGTCGGCATCGTCGCGAGTGGCCAGTTCTGTTCGCCGGCCAGATCGAGCGGCTCGCGCGACGTCGCCAGAAGGCCGAGGCCAGGACATCCGTCGCGGAGGTCGGCAATCAATGCCGCTGCGTCGCGGATCACATGCTCGCAATTGTCGAACACCACGAGCGCGTCTTGCCGACGCAGCGCGTCGGCGAGCGATGCTTCGGGGGACATGGCGCCTTGAACGGTCACGCCGAGCGCCGCTGCCGTGTGGAGGGCGATCGACTCGCCATCGGCGAGCGGGCTCAGATCCACCCACCAGATCCCATCGGGAAACGACGAGGCGGCGCGTCTCGCGGCTTCGATCGACAACCGAGTCTTGCCGAGGCCCCCGAGGCCGGTGATGGTGACCAGCGACCCTGGAGCGATCGCACCCGCAACGGCCTCGACCGTGTCCTGGCGACCCACGAACGAGGTCGGCGGGTGGGGGAGGGTGTCGCTGAGGCGGCGTGTGGTCCCGTGCTCGGTGGTCACGAGGCCGGGCGCAACGACCCGGAAGACTCGCTCCGGTCGGTCGAACGACTTGAGTTCCTGGTCGCCGAGGTCTCGGAAGGTGACGTCGTCGCCGAGCTGGCCGCGTACCAGCGCGTGCGCCGCTTCGGAGATCAAGATGTGTCCAGGGCCCGCCAGACTCTCGATTCGGGCCGCTCGATTGACCACGGGCCCGAAGTATCGTCCGTCTCGCTCCTCGGCCTGGCCGGAGTGCAGACCGATCCGGATCTGGATGCGTACGGCGCCCCATTCGTGCGCCTCCAGGGCCCGCTGCACGTCGGTCGCCGCCTGAACGGCGTCGGCGGCGGTGGCAAAGGCCACGGCGAACGAGTCGCCAGCGGTGCCGAACTCATAGCCACCGGACGATGCGAGAACCGCACGAACGATCTGTTCGTGGTCGCGCAGCGCGTCCGGCATCGCTTCGGGGAAGTCTTGCCAGAGCTCGGTGGACGACACGACGTCGCTGAGCAAGAACGTGACCGTGCCCGTCGGCACGGACACTGACCGATCGGAGCCCTCCACGAGGCCAGTTTGTAGCAGATCGCAACAGTTCGGCCGTCAGCGACCGGTCTCGAGGTCAGCCTCGGCGGCGGCGCCCGCTCCGCTTCTTGGCGACGAGACGCGTCGTTGCGACCTCGACCTCGACCTCGGGAACCGGCTCGTCGCCGTCGAGCACGCGCCGCATCAGGTTCAGGTGCTCGGGCGAGCTGCCACAGCAGGCGCCGATGATCCGGGCGCCCGCCTCCCTCGCCCGGACGGCGTAGGCCGCCATGACCTCGGGGCTTCCGCTGTAGTGCAACTCGGTTCCCCGCCACTCGGGAATGCCGGCGTTGCCTTTGCTGATGAGCACGAGACCGGGAGCGGCGGTGGCCATCTCGACGATCGCGGCTTCGGTATCGGCCAGGTTGTTGCCGCAGTTGGCGCCGACCCCGTCGATCCCGAGCCGGAGTGCGAGTTCGGCCGCTGCGGTGCCGGTGACGCCCATCATCGTGCGCCCGGCCGTGTCAAAGCTCATGGTGGCGACGATCGGGAGATCGCATGCTCGTCGAGCGCCGACGACGGCTGCCTCCAACTCCTCGAGTGAGCTCATCGTCTCGATCCAGAGCACGTGGGCACCACCGGCGGCCAGCCCTTCGGCCTGTGACTCGAACGCGGCTGCGCACGCGTCGGTGCTCATCGAGCCCATCGGTTCGAGCAGCTCCCCGGTCGGGCCCATCGAGCCGGCGACGAGGACCGTTCGATCGGCGGCGTCGGCGACCTCGCGCCCGATGCGTGCCGCCGCTTCGTTGAGCTCGACGACTCGGTCCTGGAGCTTGTGAAGTGCGAGGCGGTAGTGGGTCCCCCCGAAGGAGTTCGTGAGGAAGAGGTCTGAGCCCGAATCGACATAGGCCTGGTGGACCGCTCGAACCCGATCCGGTTCGTCGACGTTCCACAACTCGGGCGGATCGCCAGATTCGAGCCCTCGAGCAAACAGCTCGGTGCCCATCGCGCCGTCGATCAGCAAGACCGAGCGCTCGTTCAAGAGGTCGTGAAACTCCGCCATCCCATCACGGTACTTGGCCACGCCGATCCGGTCGTGGGATGTCTCACCGAGCCGCCGGCCGCACCGGTGGGTCGGGGTGACCGGTCTGAGCGGGCTCTTCGGGGCTACGAGGGCTTTGGCTCTTTGGGCAGACCGAGCAGCCGTTCGCCGATGATATTGCGTTGGATCTCGCTCGAACCGCCGGCCACTCTCATACCCGGCGAATACAGCATCTCACGGGTGACGTCATCGTCGAGCATGGCCTGCGGTCCTCGGATCGCGGCCCGCAGACCGTGCGTTGCGACGGCCATCTCCGTCCTCATCAGCTTTGCTGCTGGTGCCATCGTCGGTTCGGCGCCGACACGGCGAAGCAGTGACATGAGCGCTTTGCCCTGGCCGACCAAACCGGCCAACCGGTCGGTCAACACGTGATCGTCGCCGAGCTCGTACTCGCCGAGCCGGTCGAGTTCTCGACCGAGCGAGATGACGCCGGCTTCGCCGAACGACCCACGCTCATCGATGAGCACGTTCATGGCGACCGCCCAACCATTGTCGAGGTCGCCGAGCAGCGCGTCGGCCGGCATCTCGACGTCGGTCATGAAGACCTCGCAGAACTCCTGGTCTCCGGTCATCTGCTTGATGGGGCGGACCTCGATGCCGGGAAGACTCATGTCGAGCAGGAAGAAGCTGATGCCCCGGTGTGGCGCCGCGTCAGGATTGGTCCTGGCCATGAGGATCGCCTTCTCGGCGAACTGGGCATTCGAGGACCACACCTTCTGGCCATTCACGATGAATCGTTCGCCGTCGAGCACCGCAGCGGTACTGAGGCTGGCCAGGTCGGAGCCGGAGCCGGGCTCGCTGAACAGCTGGCACCACAGCGTCTCACCGGTGAGCGTCGACGGCAGATGCTCGGCTCGCTGCTCATCGGTGCCCGCTCGCAGGATCGCTTCACCGGCGAGAATGATCCCTTGCAGGTTGATGTAGGGCGCAACGTCGGCGCGAGCGCATTCCTCGAACCAGATCGTCGAGTGCGCTCTCGTCAGGCCCTGTCCGCCGAATGCCGATGGCCAATGGAGCCCGGCCATCCCCGCTGCGGCCATGCCGGCCTGCCACCGTCTGGCTTCGTCGTGGAGTTCAGGCGGGAGGATCGCCCCGAAGGCAGGACAGGCCGTGCCCTCGGCGATCGATGCCTGCAAGAAGTCGACGACCCGGGTCCGAAACTCGTCCATCACCTGGGTCCGATTCTCGTACATCACCTGACGCTAGTGGTGAAGGGGAATCCGGTCACGTCCCGCCCAGCTGCCTGAATCGCTCGGCTGTGTGACGCCTCAGGTGCGCTGACGGATGACGAACGCCTTCACTCGTCGGGGCTGCAGTGCCACCAGCGCCAAGAGCAGCGGATAGATCTCGAGACGGCCGAGCATCATCGAGCCCATACCGACGAAGCGAGCGAGGCCGGGCAGGTTCAAGAAGTCGTTGGTCGGTCCGACCTCACCAAGACCAGGGCCGACGTTGCCGTAGAGCGTCGCCGAGGCGGACACGGCGGTCACGAGATCGACGCCGGTCATGGCGATGATGATCGTGCCCGCGCCGAAGGTCGCAAGGGCCAACACCATGAAGGCCATGATCTTGTTCGCAGTCCCGTCGTCGAGCACGGAGCCTCCGATGCGCACCGGGCGAATCAGGCGAGGATGGAGTTGGCGAAGGGTCTCACGGTGGGCGTAGCTGGCGACGGCGAGCAAGCGAACCATCTTGACGCCACCGGAGGTCGAGCCTGCCATGCCGCCGAGGGGCATGAGGAGCAGGATCACCGCCTGTGACGCGTCGCTCCAGGCCCCGAAGTCGGCGGTTCCGAAACCGGTCGTCGACACGATGGCGTTCACGGTGAACGCGGCGTCTCTGATCCGTTCGTGACCGGTCGTTCCGGCATCGTTGGTGAGCGCGACGACCACGATCGCCCCGAGCACGAGCGTGACGTACAGCCGCAGCTCGACCGACCGCAGCAACGGCCCGGTGTCGCCTCGGAGGAGCCGATACCAGATGGCGAAGCTGCCCCCGGCGAGGAACATCGCCACGATCGCGATCCACTCGATCAACGCCGAGTCGAAGTGTCCGAGCGACGCGTTGTAAGGGCTGAAGCCGCCGGTCGACACCGTGGTGAACGAGTGGGCAAACCCGTCGTAGATGCTCATGCCAGCGGCGATGTAAGCGATCGCCAGGACGAGCGTGAACCCCAGGTAGAGCACCCAGAGATTGCGAGCGGTGTGTCGAACCCGTGGGGTCAGCCGTTCGCCGGTCGGGCCCGGCGCTTCCGCCTCGAGCAGGTTCATGCCGCCAGAACCAACCGTTGGCAGCACGGCCACGACCAGCACGATGACGCCCATCCCGCCGAGCAGCTGCGTGATGGATCGCCAGAACAAAATGCCGGCCGAGTTGCCTTCGATCGGGCGCATCACCGTCGCACCGGTGGTGGTGAAGCCCGACACCGACTCGAACATGGCGAGATCGACCGACGACAACGAGCCGGTCGCGATGTAGGGGATGGCACCAGCGAGGGCCATCGACACCCAGGCCGCCGTGACGGTCACGAACACGTCGAGGAGCGCGATGTTGTCCGGGATCTTCGTCCCCTGCCACAGGGCGGTTCCGACGATGGTGATCGCCGCACCCGAGGCGAGAAGGGCGACGACGTCTGGGCCGCCGTCGATGGTCTCGACCAGCGCGGAAACGAGGACGCCGGCGCCACACACGCCGAGTGTGATCCCGACAACGTGGAGCACCATGCTCGCTCGTTGATGGGTGAGGACCGGCGTCACTTGTCGATCGGGTCGACGAACAGCGATCGGGCGTCGGCGAGCGCGTCGGGCCGAGCGAACACGATGATGTGGTCGCCCGCTCTGAGCACGGTGTCTCCCCGCACGATTTGGCCTGGCTCGGTTGGTCGAACGACGGC
>CALLIQ010000636.1 GCA_938008925.1 uncultured Acidimicrobiales bacterium | reverse complement strand
TGGTCGGCGTAGCGGTTGATGCCTTCGATCGAGCGGCTGAGCGCTGCGGCCACCGATGGCACCGGTCCCCACGGGGTCTCGTTCGACGCGAGCTTGATGGCGTCGTCGATGCCGTGCTCTTCCTCGGCCTGGGCGGCGTCTTTGCCGGGGCGGTAGGCGGGAAGGGCTTCGATGGCTTGGCGGGGTCGTCCGATCACGAGCCGATCGTAGGTTATTCACCGGGGCGATCACGAGGCCTCGGTTAGCGTCGCCCCATGTCCCCCGTGGTGCGACGAGTCCGGCCCGGCGACGAGGCCACGATGAAGGCGATCCGTCTCCGTTCGCTGCTCGCCGATCCGTACGCATTCGGTTCGACCCACGAGAACGAAGCGGCGCAGCCCGGCGAGTTCTGGGCCGGCCGGATCGATCGCGGCGCCCACTCCGACACCGTCGCAATGTTCTTGGCCCTCGACGAGGATCAGCCCGACGAGGCAGCGAAAGCGGTTGGCATGGTGGGTGTTTTCCAGCCGGACGGGCAGACGGCAATCGATCTCGTTTCGATGTGGGTCGCCCCAGATCGCCGGGGCACCGACCTCGCCACCAGGTTGGTCGCCGCCGCGCTCGCCTGGAGCCGCGACCACGGGTTCGAGACGGTCGAACTGTGGGTCACCCGGGGCAACGATCGAGCGCAGCGTTTCTATGAGCGCCTCGGCTTCGCAACCACGGGCGAGACCGCTCCGCTCCCGTCCGACCCCTCGAAGGACGAGCTCCGCATGCGCATCGCCCTCACCTGACGCATTGGAAGGAATCGGACCGCTGGGGCGTTGATTCGTGCATGGCCATCACTCGCCTCAATCACGCTGTTCTGTGGGTCCGTGACGCAACGGCGTCCGCCTCCTTCTTCACCGAGGTCTTGGAGTTCGAAATCGCAAGCACGGTCGGCGACGGCGCCGGCGTGTTCCTTCGGTCCTCGGCCGACGCCAAGAACGATCACGACCTCGCCCTGTTCTCCATCGGAGCCGATGCCGGCGGCCCGACCGAGCGCCGCAACGTCGGCATGTACCACCTGGCGTGGGAGGTCCCGACGCTGCGCGAACTGCTCAGAATGCACGAGCGTCTCGTGGCATCGGGAACCCTCGTCGGGATGAGCAACCACGGCGTGTCGAAGTCGCTGTATGCGAAAGATCTCGACGGGCTCGAGCACGAGATCCTGTGGGCCGTCCCCACCGAGCTGCTCGACCCCGAACGCGACGCGGTCACCACCGCACCGCTCGATCTCGATGCCGAGGTCGCCCGATTTGGGCTCGACGTCGCCGCCCGAGTGACGGCGTAGCCGAGCAGGTGGCCGACTAGCCGAGCAGGTCTCGGGTCACGTCGAGCCACAGCTTGGTGGACAGCCGGAGCGACTCGACGTCGATGCGTTCGTTGTTGCCGTGGAACCGGTTGCCGAACTCGCCGGAGTCGAGCGAGGGGCTGAGCAGGCCAGCGCCGTACGCGATCGCCCCCATCTCTCGGTAGATCCGCGAGTCGGTGAAGCCGACGATCATCTGCGGTGAGAGGCGGGCGTCGGGGAAGGGGTCGGTGATCGACCGCTCCAGCGCGTCCCACAGCGGCGTGTCGATCGGGCTCATCGTGGCCACGTCGTTACTGATGGGCTCGACCTCGACATCGCCGGCCAGGTCGCCGAGCGCGGCGTCGAGGTGGGCCTGGACGTCGGCGGCCGACTCGCCCGGCAGCGTGCGCACATCGATCTCGAGCACGACGTCGTCGGGGATCACGTTGGTCTTCATTTCCGGCCCACCGTCGATCACGTTGCACGAGAACGTGGTGTGGGTGCACGAGTAGAGATAGGCGGCCGAGCCGATGTTCGGCATGGCGTCCAGCACGTCGTCGATCTTGTCGGGGTCGAGCAACACCGCCTGTTGCTCCTCTGAGATACCGAGCGTGCTCACCCGCTCACGCCACAGCTCCGTGAAGGTCGCCGGCGGCCGGTACTCGGTGATGCGGTTGATGACCGCGGCAGCTTTCACCAGCGCGTTGTTGCGCCGGAACGGCGTCGAACCGTGGCCCGGCGTTCCCTTCACACGGAGTCGGCGCCATGCGACTCCTTTCTCGCCGACGTTGACATTGATGACCGGAGAGTTCGGAGTGCCGCCGTGCAAACCACCGTTCTCGGTGAGGACGTAGTCCGCTCGAATTGCATCTGCCGCGTTATCGGCCATCCAACGAGCGCCGTGTGCGCTCCCGGACTCTTCGTCGGCAACCGCGAAGTAGATCAGGTCACCCTTTGGCTTGAAGCCTGACTGGGCGAGATGCTTGAAGGCAACCGCCTGGGATGCCGTGATGTTCAGCATGTCGACTGCTCCCCTACCCCAGACCTCCGCATTGCCGTCTGGAAGCGGAGTGATCTCTCCGCCGAAAGGGTCCCGGTCCCAGCCGTCCGGGTTGACGGGGACCACATCGGTGTGGCCCATCAGACACAAGCTCTTGGCGTTGGGATCAGAACCCTCGATCCGAGCGACAAGTGAGACGCGGCCCGGCGTCGGTTCGAAGCGTTCGATATCGAGACCCGTGCCTTCTAGAAAGGACTCCAAGGTGTCTGCATTTCGAACTTCCTGGCCCGACTCCGGCGTGCCGTCGTTCACACAGGCGTTCCGGATCATTGTTTGCAGCAGCTCAACACTCTGATTGGTGAGGGCGGTCGTTGTCTTGTCGTCTGGCACCCTGCC
>CALLIQ010000635.1 GCA_938008925.1 uncultured Acidimicrobiales bacterium | reverse complement strand
ACCGCCCTGGTGGCGCCCGTCCCCGAGCTCGCCTGATCGGTTCTGTCAGGCCGGTTCTGTCGGGGCGCACAAGCCCGACCGAACGCAGCAAGTCAACCAACCAGCAAAGCCAGTCCAGCAAACCAAGAGTCCAGCCAACCAAGAGGAGCAATCGCCATGTGGTTCGTCATCGTCGCCGCCTTCCTGATCGCCGCCGTTCTGGCCGTCGCGACAGCGGTCAAGAGCCTGATCATCATTTGCCCGCCAAACCGAGTCGCCGTCGTCTCCGGCAGGACCCGGGTGTTGGGGGACGGCCGCTCGGTCGGCTACCGAGTCATCAAGGGTGGTCGCACCCTTCGCATCCCCCTGGTCGAGAAGGTCGACTACATGGACCTCAACACGATTCCGATCGAGGTCTCGGTCACCAACGCCTACTCGAAGGGCGCAATCCCGCTCGACGTGCAGGGTGTTGCCAACATCAAGGTGGCGAGTCGTGAGGGCGTCCTCGAGAACTCGGTCGAACGATTCCTCGGACGACCGCCGGAATACATCCAGCAGATCGCCAAGGAGAACCTCGAGGCGAACCTCCGCGGTGTTCTCGCCACGCTCACACCAGAAGAGGTCAACGAGGATCGGCTCAAGTTCGCCCAGACGCTGATCGACGAGGCCGACGACGACATCAAGACCCTCGGTCTCGAGCTCGACGTGCTCAAGATCCAGAACGTCACCGACCAGGTCGGCTACCTGACCGCCGTCGGTCGCCGTCGGACGGCCAACGTGCTCCGCGAGGCTCGCGAGACCGAGGCGGAGCAGACGGCCGAGGCCGAGGAGGCGGAGGCCACGTCACGCCGGCGCGGTGAGCTGGCCCGAGTGAAGGCCGACATCGCGATCGCCGAGGAGAACAACAAGCTCCGCGTGCGTCAGGCGCAACTCGACGCGGAAGCGATGTCGTCAGAGAAGAAGGCAGACGTCGCCGCCGAGCAGGCCAGGGTCATGGCCGAGCAGCAGCTCGAGCAGGAGCGAATCGAACTGCAACGTCGGCGTCTCATCGCCAACGTGCTCGAGCCTGCGAAGGCCCGTCGCGAGGCATTGCAGCTCGAAGCGCAGGGTGCGGCGGCGTCGATCATCGAGGACGGCAACGCCCAGATCGAGGTCTTCCAGAACCTCGCAGCGGAGTACGCCAGCGCTGGCCCTGAGGCTCGCGACGTGATGATCCTGAAGATGCTTCCTGACATGGTCAGCCAGATCGTCGACACGGTCGGCAACATCGACATCGACAAGATCACGGTCATCGACGGCGGTGGCGATGGTGGGGGAGCGATTCCCGGCCTCGCCCGTCAGATGCCCGCCGCGGTCATCTCGATCGCCGAGCAGATCGAGACGGCCACGGGGGTCGACATCCTCGAGGTGCTGCAGCGAAACGGTGACCCGGTCGCAGCGACCGCCATGCCGGCGGTGCCGGCTGTGCCAACCACGCCGGTCGGTCGGCCCTCGCTCGGCGAGGCCGCCGTCGATGGCAGCGACACCGCTGGCCTCGAAACAGCGACGGTCTAGTCCGGCTGCGGGTCTCAGCTCACCGGCGGACCAAACGCGCGCCGGTGAGCACCGGCCAGCCGAAGACGCCGAGTCGAGGGACTCGGCGTTGGCTGGTCACCTCGAACCCGACATCGTCGAGTAGCGCGGCCAGCTGCTTCGGTGGGAGCGCCTTGATCGGTCGTTGCCGACGAGCGGTGACCGACTCGACGATCTCGCTTCCGACCGTCGTCACCATTGCGATCGACGCGATCACGAGTCGCCCATTGGGTGTGAGCAGGTTGGCGAGTCCTCGGGCAGCGCGGCGCTGATCCGGGTACCAGTGGAACGACTCCGAGCAGGTGATGAGGTCGACCGAACCGGGCCGGAGCGGGAGCTGCATCGCGTCGGCTTGGACGAGATGGTCGCCCCGCTCGTGTCGCATGGCTCGCTCGAGCATGCCGAGTGAGTAATCGGCCCCGATCACGTCTGCGTCGGGAAAGTGGTCGCGGAGGCGGGCGGTCAGATGCCCCGTGCCGCACCCCAGATCGAGGATGCGGTGGGGTCGCTCGTCGGCGACCAAGTCGAGCACTGCGTCGTGCACCGGTTCGTAGGTCGAGCGTTGCAGGAGCGACCCGTCGTAGCTCTGGGACCAACGATCGAAGAACGTTGCTGGCGGCGACGGGGTCTGACCGGGCGAAGCCATGGAGGTCATCGTTGCAGGTCGGGGCAGCCTCGGCCGATTCAGGCGGCATCATGTGGCCATGAATGACCCGACCGAGGCACCCGCCCACACCTACGCCAGCTACCCCTCGCTCGTCGACCGCACCGTGTTCGTCACCGGAGGTGCCGATGGCGTCGGCGCCGGGATCGTGACCGAGTTCGTGCTGCAGGGTTCGAAGGTCGCCTTCGTCGACATCAACGCGGAGAAGGCTGCCGAGCTCGTGGCGCGATGCGCTGCCCTCGAGCCTCGCCACGAACCCGTCTTCTACGAGGTCGATCTCGTCGACATCGACGCCACGCAGGCGGCGGTCGCTCGAGCCCAACGAGAGCTCGGGAGCGTCGACGTGCTCGTGAACAATGCGGCCAGCGACGATCGCCACACGTGGCAAGAGATGACGGCCGAGTATTGGAACGACCGGCTCAACACGAACCTCCGGCACTACTTCTTCACCATTCAGGCCGCGGCCCCGGCGATGATCGAACGCGGCGGCGGCTCGATCATCAACATCGGATCGAGCAGCTACATGATGCAGGAGGACTTCTTTCCCGGTTACGCCGTGGCGAAGTCCGGGGTGGAAGGCATCACGCGAACGCTGGCTCGAACCTTCGGGCCCGACAACGTCCGAGTCAACACCGTTCTTCCCGGCTGGGTCGCCACCGAGCGCCAACTCACGAAGTGGTGGTCGCCCGAGGGCGAGGAGGGGACGCTGCGCGACCAGGCGATCAAGCGCCGCATCTACCCGGCGGAGTTCGCTCAGATGGTGTTGTTCCTGGCCGCCGACGATGGCGCTGCGTGTACGGCGCAGCAGTTCCTCATCGATGGCGGTCGACGCTGACGCGTCCCACAGCTGACGCGTCCGGCCGCTGAAGTGAGCTGAAGCGTCAGTCGACGACGGTGATCGTGATCGTTTGGGCGATGCCCGTGATACCGGCGGCGCGGTCCTCGCTGAACGGAACGGCCTCGATCTCGTAGACGTCCGGCTTCGGCTTCCAGTGGCCGTAGTCGCCCTCGATGTCGCCGGCGATGGCGTAGGGCACGAACTGCTCGGTCCGATGGTTTCGGCCGTTGACGAAGAAGCGCACGCTCTCCGTCACGTCGTTCGCGATGGCGACGACGCTGACCGTGTCGCCGAGTTCGCCGATGTCGATGATGTCGCCATCGACCAACGGTCGGATGTCGACGTCGTTCTCGGTGTCGACGAGCTTGAAGCTGAGCACCTCGGGAAGCTGCGTCTGGTCTGTGGTCGGCGGCGCCGTGGTCGGCGGTGCTGTGGTGGGTGGCGCAGTCGTTGGTGGTGCGGTCGTGGGGGCTGCCGTCGTGGGTGCTGCCGTCGTGGTTGGTGCTGCCGTCGTGCTCGGGGCTGCGGTTGTTGGAGCGTCGGTCGTGGTGGGAGTTGGCGCAGCGACGACAGCGGCGAAGGTCGTGCTGACCTCAAGCGTCGTGGGAGGGATGGTGGTAGTGGGGGCCTGGGGGAGTCCGGCGGTCGTCGACGACGTCGATGTGATCGACGTGACCAGCGGTGCGAGGTCAAACGCGAGGTCGGTGGGTTGAGGGGCGAGCGCCGGGGCGGCAACGGCGGCGACCGTGACTGCTCCTGCGGTGGCTGCCGCCGGGGCCGCCGAAGCGACAACGGTGGGCAAGGCCGCAAGCTGGTTGGCAGTGCGACTCGCCATTGCCACGGCTTCGCCGATGAGCGGGAGGCCGGCAATCATCGTGGCGGGCCCGGCTGCGCGGTTGACCTCACCAACGGAGACGTTGAGCCATGCCCGAACCACGTTGGGGTCGAAGTGTGTTCCGGCGCAACGGGTCAGCTCAGCACGAGCCGCCTCGGCACTCATCGGCTTTTTGTAGGCCCGTGTCGCCGTCATGACTTCGTACGCATCAGCGACGGCGACGATGCGGGCCGGAAGCGGGATCTCCTCGCCACGAAGGCCAGATGGGTAGCCGGTCCCGTCCCACCGCTCATGATGGCCGTCGGCGGCGGTGACGAAGTCGCCTAGGAACGGATGGAGGGGTGCGGCGAGATCATGGCCAGCCGCGGCGTGGCTTGCCATGATCGCCCACTCGGTCTCATCGAGGCGGCCAGGTTTGTTCAGAATCTCCGTCGGAATGGTCAGCTTGCCGATGTCATGCAGCAGTGCGCCCCACTGCAACCGTTCGAGGTCGAGCCCGGTCAATCCCATCTCTTCGCCCAAGAGGCGAGAGAAGAGGCGAACTCGTTCTGAGTGGCCGCGGGTCCGCCGGTCGTGTTCGCCGAGCGCTGCGGTGAGGAGGAGCACCTGTCCAGCAGCCTCGGTGGCGTCGGAGGACAACCCATGGTGCCTCGCTGACTCGACCTCGGCTTTCAGCCGCTTGGGGCTTGATGCCCGAATGGCCAATTTGAGACGCGACGGCGCCTGATCGGGAAAAACGAGCGACAAG
>CALLIQ010000634.1 GCA_938008925.1 uncultured Acidimicrobiales bacterium | reverse complement strand
GTGTTCGCGAGCGAGCTCTTCGCCGAGTCGCTGACGAGCCTGGTGGACCGACAGCCCGTCCCACACGGCGTCGGGGCGAGAGAAGTAGATGTGCTCGAAGGTGCAGCGGGCCTGGCGTTCCTTCGGCTCGACCACGCGATGTGAACGCGCCAACTGGCCTTGCAGCACGACGATCTCGCCTGGCTCGATCTCGCGGATGTGGTCGCACCCGAGCGTCTGGAGGGCACCGGTCTCCGACGCGATCGCGTGACCGCCGGAGGGAAGGCGCCCCATCGACAACGGTCGGAAACCCCATGGATCACGAGCCGCGATCACCTTCGTCGAGCAGATCACGACGAGGGAGTAGGCGCCGACCCACTCGGGCATGACGGTGGCGAGCCGCTCTTCCCAGGTGCTGCCCTCCGATGCCGCCAGCATGAGGGCGATCACCTCGGAGTCGGACGACGACTGCAGTCCGGCACCCCGCTCCAGCAGCTTCGAGCGGAGCTGGTCGGTGTTGACGAGGTTGCCGTTGTGGGCAACACCGAGCGGACCGTGCAGGGTCTCGACGACGTAGGGCTGCACATTGCGCTCCGAGTTCGCCCCGGTCGTGCTGTAGCGGGTGTGACCGATCGCGAGACCGCCGACGAGCGGGTCGAGCTTGCCGGAACCGAAGGCCTGGCCGACCAGACCCTGGTCCTTGTGCAGCCGCACCACGTGACCGTCTGAGGCCGCGATGCCGGCGGCCTCCTGCCCGCGGTGTTGGAGCGCGTAGAGGCCGAAGAACGCCATGCGGGCGGCTTCGTCGTTCGTCGATATCCCGACGACTCCACACTCCTCCTTCGGTTGATCGAGATCGGTGGCGTGGGCCGAGGACGTCACGAGAGCAACTCCAGGAGGTTGGCTTCGATACGGGCGGCGATCGGCTGGTCGCCCGGGACGAATGCCCGGCCGGTCAGCCGCTCGTACAACTCGATGTAGCGATCAGAGGTCTGGTGCCAGATGGCGGGGTCGAGATCAGGGATCGGTCCGTCGCCGGAATAGCCGGCGGAACGAAGGGCCAGACGAACGGGCTCCTTGTCGAAACCCTCGGGTGCCAATCCCTGCTCGAGGCGCGCATCGAGACCGTCCGCATTCCAGTAGCGGGAGGAATCGGGCGTGTGCATCTCGTCGATCAGTACGAGTTCGTCGTTGGCGTCGAGTCCGAACTCGTACTTCGTGTCGGCGAGCACGAAACCGGCCTCGGCCGCGATTCGCTCGCCGCGAGCGAAGAGCTCGAGGGCGACTTTTTGGACCTCGGCCCAGAGACCGGCATCGAGGAGGCCGGACGAGACAACTTCGTCGACCGTGATCGGCTGATCGTGACCACCGGCCTCGGCCTTCGTGGTGGGCGTGATGATCGGCTGCGGCAGCGGCCCGTGCGGGGTGAGCCCGTCGGGGAGTCGATGGCCGTAGAGCTCCCGCTCTCCGGCGAGATAGCGAGGGAGCACCGCCGTGTCGGTCGACCCCGTCAGACGGGCTCGCACCACGACCTCGACGGGGAGCGTCGCGGCATCGAGCGCGACGAGGGCGTTCGGATCGGGAACGTCGATGACGTGGTTTGCGACGATGTCTCGCGTGGTCTCGAACCACCACGCCGCAAGCTGATTCAGCACCTGGCCCTTGAACGGGACGTGGCCGATGATGCGGTCGAACGCGCTGAGCCGATCGGTGGTGACGAGCAGCCGGCGGCCGTCGGTGAGTGGCCATGCCGACCGGACCTTGCCGGCCACCTTCGGCCCCGTGACGACTGGCGACGCGGGAAGGTCGAAGTCGCCGAGAACGGGGTCGTCAGGTTGTGCACGCCCGCGGCTTGAGGGCACCCCGTCTGCCTCCACCCAGAGAGTCTGTCGGGCCAGCGCTTCGATCGCGCCGATTCCTCAGAAAAATGCGCGATGCCCGGCGAAAATGAGAGACGCGAGTCAGTCCGAGGGGTGAACTCGTGTCACGTGGCCCATCTTTCGGCCCGGTCGTGCCTCGGCCTTGCCGTAGAGGTGGACCATCGCGCCCGGCTCCGCCAGGAGCGTCGCCATGTCGACGACGTCGTCGCCGATCAGGTTGGTCATCTCGCAGTCGCTCGTGCGGTGTGGGGTCGGAAGCGACAGGCCGGCGATCGCCCGAATGTGTTGTTCGAACTGGTCGGGAACGCAGACGGCTTCGGTCCAGTGACCCGAGTTGTGCACGCGCGGAGCGAACTCGTTGGCCAGGATCGAGCCGTCACCGAGGACGAACAGTTCGAGACCGAGCACGCCGACGTAGTCCAGGGCAGTGGCGAGGTTCTCGGCCGCCGCACGCGCCGCCTCGACCGTGGCGGCGGACACGCCGGCGGGAACCGTCGAGGTCGCGAGGATCCCATCGCGATGGACGTTTCTCGCCGGATCGAACACGGCGCATTCGCCGTCGACGCCGCGAGCACAGATGACGGAGATCTCGGCCTCGAAGTCGACGAACCCCTCGGCGATCGCGGGTACAGAACCGAGTTCGGCGAAGGCATTCGAACCGATCGAGGCAACGTCGTCGATGCGCAGCTGACCCTTGCCGTCGTAGCCGAGGCGCCGGGTCTTCAGAATCGCTCGCCCACCGACCGCTTCGACCGCACCCTCGATGTCGGCTTGGGCATCGACGATTCGGTAGGGAGCGGTGGCGATGCCGAGGTCGTTCAAGAAGTCCTTTTCGACCAGACGGTCCTGGGCGACTTCGAGGGCGAGCGGGGCCGGCCTGACCGGTACTCGCCCGTCGAGGCGAGCGACCCCGTCGACGGGAACGTTCTCGAACTCGTAGGTGACGACGTCGCACCGCTGTGCCAGCTCGCCGAGCGCGGTCACGTTGTCGTAGGCGGCGATGATCTGAGCGTCGGCGACCTGCGCCGCCGGTGCGGCCGCTGCGGGGTCGAGGACGATCGTGTGAAAGCCGAGCCGAGCAGCCGCCATCGCCAGCATGCGCCCGAGCTGGCCACCGCCGATGATGCCGATCGTGGCGCCGGCCGAGAGGGAGCGTTCAGTCGTCACGAGCTCAGCCGTCGGTGGGGCGCTCGGCGACCGCTTCGGTGCGAGCCGCACGCCACGCGTCGAGACGATCGGCGAGGGCGGGGTCGTTCAGGGCCAGCACGGCCGCAGCGAGCAACCCGGCGTTGGTGGCGCCGGCCTTGCCGATCGCCAGTGTCCCAACCGGAACACCGGCCGGCATCTGCACGATCGACAACAGCGAATCCTCGCCCGAGAGCGCTCGTGACTCGACGGGGACGCCAAAGACCGGGATCGGGGTGAGGGCTGCGGTCATGCCGGGGAGATGGGCGGCCCCGCCGGCGCCGGCGATGATCACCTGCACGCCTTCATCGCGAGCCGACTTGGCGAACTCGTACATGCGATCGGGGGTGCGATGGGCCGAGACGATTCGAACGTCGTGCTCGATGCCGAGCTCGTCGAGAACCTCCGCGGCGTGTCCCATCGTCGGCCAATCCGACTGACTTCCCATGATGATGGCGATCGGTGCTGCGCTCACCGCTCGACTCTAAACCGCCACGGGCCGGAGCGTGATCAGGATTGGCGGTGGACAGCCCGTGCGATCGGTATCGGCGCGGACTCGTCGACCCCCGATCGGACCCCGACAACACCAGGGGTGCCCCCGATGAGGGATCGACGCGGTTGCCGGACACTCATCACATGCACGCAGCAGCCACCATCACCTCAACCCCGACGACCACCCGTCACGCCGCCTGCGTCAAGACGATCGTCTTCACCGACATCGAGTCATCGACCGAGCTCACCGCCGCTCTGGGCGACGACGCCTGGGTCGACCTCCTCATCGCTCACGACACCCTCGTCGAAGCATGCGCCGCCGAGTTCGACGGCACCGTCGTGAAGTCGCTGGGAGACGGGTTCATGCTCGCCTTCCCCTCCCCCGCAGCCGCTGCCGACTTCTGCGTCAACCTCCGCCGCCGCCTCGACGATGACCTGGCCCTCGGCGAACTCCGGGTTCGAGCCGGCATCCACTGCGGCTCTGTCGTTCCCCGCCGGAACGACTTCTTCGGCACGACGGTCAACACCGCAGCCCGAGTGTCCGGCCAGGCCATCGGCGGCCAGACGCTGGTGTCCGAAGAGGTCGCCAAGTTGCTCGACGTCACCATGACGGTCCCGTTCGGGGAAGTGGAACTCAAGGGTCTGGCCGGGACGTACCAGCTGTCCTCTCTCGTCGCCTGATCTGGCGCTTGACGACAAACGGCAACCCTGACACGCTCCCGCGCTATGACCGGAGGGACCCTGGGCGACGTTCGTGAGGCGGTGCGCCGCGACGGATCGGAGCGCCGACTCGCTACGGGCGACACGATCTGTTCGATCGGTGAAATGAGCGACCGCGCCTTTCTGGTGGTCGACGGCGAACTCGCAGCCGTGCTCCGTGATGGGCTCGTCGTGGCCACGCACGGGCCCGACGCACTGGTCGGCGAGATCACCGCGCTCGTCGGCGGGCGGCGGACCGCAACGCTGCGAGCGATCCGACCGGCCACCGTCATCGAGATCGACCGCGCCGGCCTGCGGGCGGCGATGACCGAGGCGGGGCCGACCGCTGAAGCCGAGCTGATGGCGGCGGCGAGAGACCGAACCGACCGGAGCCGAATCGCCTCGATGCTGGCTGACCAGCTCGGCCCCGACCACTACGACCTCGCAACCGCCATCGCCGCCGCGGTTTCGTGGGTGCCGCTCAGCGCGGGCGAACGGCTGTTTTCGCAGGGCGACGTCGCCGACACCGCCTACCTCGTGGTGAGTGGCCGACTCGAGGTCGTCGACCCGGCCGACGTCGACTGCGCGCCGATGCTCACCATCGGCCGAGGCGAGATCGTCGGCGAACTGGGACTGATCGACCGGGCGCCGCGCTCGGCAAGCGTTCGCGCCGCTCGAAACTCGCTCGTCGCACAGCTCGACCGCGACGACTTCCTCCGGCTGCTCGCCTCACATCCTGAGCTGCCGGCGCTGCTCGTTCGACGAACCGTGGCTCGCAACATGGCGGGGGCCGAGCGTCCCGCCCGAGCTCGCTCCATCGCCGTGGCCGACTTGGTGGAAGGTGGCGCGTTGTTGGCCAGGCTCGGGACACCGCTCGAAGCCATCGCCAGCACCATGACGCTCGACCCGAGCGAGATCGACGCCGTGCTCGACCAGCCCGGTATCGCGCAGAGTCGAGCCGGCGATCTGAGCGAAGCCCGTCTCATCGAGCTCCTGCACGAAGCCGAGCAATCGAACGACCACCTGTTGTTCGACGTGAGCGACACGTCGACCCCGTTCTGGTCGGGGCGAGCGGTGCAGCGGGCCGACCTGTTGGTCGCCCTCGTCGATGCCGTTCCGACGGCGGCACAGGTCGCCGAAGTACGCAACCTTCGAGCGGCCACCTCGCGACGGATCCCGCTGTGGCTCGGCGTCGTACACGCCGCCGACGCGCCGAAGCCGAGCAACAGTGAGACGCTCCGCCGACGCTTCGCCGCCGACCGACTCATTCATCTCCGAGGGACCAGCGACACCGAGCTGGGCCGGCTCGCCCGCCTCGCGGCCGGACGCGGCATCGGCCTCGCCCTCAGCGGCGGCGGTGGTCGAGGCCTTGGCCACCTCGGCGTATTGGAGGCGCTCGAAGAACTCGGCGTGCCGATCGATGCCGTCGTCGGCACGTCGATGGGGTCGGTCATCGCTGGCGTGCACGCGCAGGGCCTCACCGGCGCCGAGCGCCGCCGGGCCGTCGCCGACCAGGTGAAGAAGCTGCTCGACTACACCCTGCCGATCGTGTCGATGATCTCGGGTCGCCGGATCAGCGCCTCCATCGAGAACCAGTTCGGCGAGTGGGAGATCGGCGACACGTGGGTGCCATACGCCTGCGTGAGCACCAGCCTCACCTACTCGGAGCGCCGCACCCATCGCCGCGGGCCGCTCGGCGCTGCCATCCGGGCATCGGTCGCCATCCCCGGTGTGCTGCCTCCAGTCCCGGCCGACGGCGAACTCCTGGTCGACGGCGGCGTGCTCGACAACTTGCCGATCGGGCTCCTCACCGAGGACGAAGGCATCGGCACCATCATCGCCTCGGACGTGGCGCCCACCCGGGGGCCGACCGCCCGAGACGACTACGGCACCTCGGTGTCGGGATGGAAGGCGTTGCGCCGCCAGATGTCGAAGGGTCGCAGCCCCTACCCGGGCATCGTCGGCACGTTGCTGCGATCGACCCTCGTGAGCTCGACGCGCGACCGAGATCGCCACGTCGGGTCGGGCTCCATCGACTGCTACTTGCGGCTCGATCTTCGCGGTGTCGGCCTCCTCGAATTCGAGGTCGTCGACGAGGTCGCCGACCGGGCCTTCGAGCTGGCCCGGCCCGAGATCGCGGCGTGGAGCGAACGGGCCGTCTGAACCGCTGTTGGCGCTGGCACGGCGACGGCGCGAGGCTCCCCCCATGAGGCCCGACGCAACGAACTCGTTCGACATCGTCATCGTCGGTGCCGGCTTCAACGGCCTCTATCAACTGCACCGTCTGCGAGCCGAGGGATGGAGCGTGCGTCTCGTCGAGGCCGGAAGCGGGCTGGGCGGCGTGTGGCACCACAACCGCTACCCGGGCGCCCGCGTCGACTGCCACGTCCCGAACTACGAGTACTCGATGGAGGAGATCTGGCGAGATTGGAACTGGTCGGAACGATTCCCCGGGCGCGACGAACTGGTCGCCTACTTCGATCACATCGACGAGGTGTGGAACCTCCGACCCGACATCGACTTCGACACGGCCATCACGAGCGCTCGGTTCGTCGAGGCCGAGCACCGCTGGCATCTCGCGACCGACGACGACCGTCACTACGACTGCCGGTGGTTGGTGATGGCGACCGGCTTCGGATCCGCTCCCTACGTGCCCGACCTGCCAGGCCTCGACCGATTCGAGGGCGACTGTCATCACACCGCTCGATGGCCAGAGTCCGGCGTCGAGCTGGCCGGACGTCGGATCGGCATCATCGGAACCGGAGCGAGTGGGGTCCAGGTCGCCCAGGAGACCGCACCGATCGCCGGTCACCTGACGATCTTCCAACGCACGCCGGTGTACGCCCTCGCCATGCAGCAGCGGGCGATGACCGTTGAGGAACAAGCCACCGCCAAGCTCGACTACCCCGAGGTCTTTCAGGTCCGAAACGCGCCACCGGGCAGCTTCGCCGATGTGCACCGCGACCCGCGCAAGACCCTCGAGGTCGACGAAGCCGAGCGCGTCGCCGTGATGGAAGATCGATGGGCCAAGGGCGGCTTCCACTGCTGGATCCCGTTCAGCGACACGCTCGGCGACGAAGCGGCGAACCGGGTGGTCTACGACTTCTGGAGGGACAAGACCCGGGCTCGGATCGCCGACGCATCGCTGCACGAATCGTTGGCGCCGACCGACCCTCCGTACCCCTTTGGCACGAAGCGGCCGTCGCTGGAGCAGACGTTCTACGACATCTTCGACCGGGACAACGTCTCGCTCGTCGACCTCAAGCGAGACCCTCTCGTTTCGATCACAGCGAACGGCGTCGAGAGCGAAGCCGGCCATGTCGAGCTCGACGTGTTGGTGCTCGCCACCGGCTTCGATGCCAACACCGGCGGCTTCACTCGAATGGACTTTCGGGGCGCGGACGGCTCGACCATCGGCGAGGCATGGGCCGACGGCGTCGACACCCATCTCGGCGTTGCGGTGCCCGGCTTCCCCAACATGGTGATGCTCTATGGCCCTCAGAGCGCCGCGTCGTTCTGCAATGGTCCCGTGTGTGCCGAGCTCCAGGGTGAGTGGGTGATCGACCTGCTCGACCACCTCCGATCCAACGACGTGACCCGGTTCGACTCCGACCGGAGCGAGGCGGAGGACTGGTCGGACACCATGGCCATGTGGGCCGAGCGCACGCTGTTCGGCAAGGCGAACAGTTGGTACATGGGAGCCAACATTCCGGGCAAGCGACGACAGCTGCTCAACATGCCATCGAGCGACCTCTATCTCGGGGCGCTGCGATCGTGCGCCGACGAGAACTACCGAGGCTTCACGTTCGGCTGATCCCGATCCCGAGCCTCCGATCCCAGAAAATCCGGCGGCTGGAATTTCAACCGGAGCAACGACGCTCAGTAGCGTTCGCCGGTGGCTTCTCCCAACCTCGCCCCAATGACGAAACGGCCCGGCCCATCGCTGGCGATCATGGTCGCAGCCGGCAGCATCATCGCCGCGATCGCGTTGGGGGTTCGGTCGACGTTCGGCCTGTTCATCGACCCGATCGTCGACTCGATCGGTGTCGACAAGGGCACCATCGGTCTGGCCATTGCCATCCAGAACCTGATGTGGGGTGTCGCCCAACCATTCGCAGGCGCCGTTGCCGATCGCTTCGGGACGGCGAGGGTGCTCGCGGTGGGAGCCGTCGGCTACGCGGCCGGCATCGTCGTGATGTCGCAAGCCACATCGGGATCTGATCTGATCGTCTCCGGCTTCATCATCGGCGTCGCCACCGGCGCGGCGAGCTTCGCCGTCGTCTTGGCTGCCATCGGTCGGGTCGCCCCGGTCGAGCGACGCTCGATGGCGCTCGGCATCACCACCGCCATGGGATCGGCCGGACAGATCGTCCTGCTCCCTCTGACCCGATCGCTACTCGACACGAACGACTGGCAACGAGTCCTCCAGATTCTGGCTGCGATCGCCGTCGTGATCGTCATCGCAACGCCGTTCCTCCGCTCGGTGGTGTCGACCTCCGCCACCGCCGCCGACGAACCCGTCGCCGTGCCGCTCCGCCAAGAGCTCCGCCGGGCGGCTCATGCCCGCTCCTACATCTTGTTGAACGCGGCGTTCTTCGTGTGCGGGTTCCACGTGACCTTCATCGGCACCCATCTGCCCGGTTATGTCGAACAGCTCGGCCAACCGGGTGCCACCGCATCGACGGCGCTCGCACTCGTCGGCCTCTTCAACATCGCTGGCTCGCTGGCCGCCGGGGTGCTCGGCGCCAAGCACTCGAAGACCAAGCTCCTGGCCGGCATCTATCTCAGTCGAGCCGTCGTGATCGCTGCGTTCGTTCTCGCACCGAAGAGCGTCGGCGCGACGATCGCATTCGGTGCGGCTATGGGGGTGCTGTGGCTCTCGACGGTTCCGCTCACATCGGGAATCGTCGCCCAACAGTTCGGCACCGCCCACGCCGGCACGTTGTTCGGCATCGTGTTCCTCGCCCATCAACTCGGAGCGTTCCTCGGCGCCTGGCTCGGTGGCGAGTTGGCCGACGCAACCGACAGCTACGTGTCGTCGTGGTGGATCGCCATCGCACTCGGCCTGTTCGCAACCGTGATGCACCTCATGATCGACGAGGGGCCCGTGCCAGAGCCGCCGCCACCGGCCGAAAGCGGACTTCGAATCGCTCCCGCCGGCGGCGTTGCCGCCCTCGCTCTGGTCGCCGGCTCAGCGGCAGCGCTGGCCCCGGCCCGCGCCGCCGCCGACACCCCTGACGGCGCCGACGCGGCAGCCGTGCCCGCGATCTACTGCCCCATCGCCGGCTCCCACTGAGCCTGCACCGTCACTAACCGGTGACGTCGAGGCGCACGATGTAGTCGAAGTACGTGCGGTTGTCGTTCTCGTCGTCCTCGGAGAGTCCGAGCATCACGTACACCGCACCGTCGGGCCCGGTCTCGATCGGCTCGATCCATCCGCGCTCGCCGCCGACGAGCTCGGAGAAGTTGAATTCGGCGATGAAGGCTCCATCGCCCCCGATCAACGTGAGGTTGTCGGTGTTGGTGTCGATCAGGCACGTGTAGTTCCCGCACGGCGCCAGGCCGTGGACCCAACCCCACCAGCCGATCTCGCCGATCTCGGGATTGCCGGCCCGCCACGCCGGCGCGCCGTCGACCACACCGTTGACGTACCGGGTGGCGTAGACCGTCTCGTCGAGTCCCTCACTGCCGACGAGCAGGTCGGCGCCGTCGAAGGCCACGAACTTGACGTGGTCATCGTCGGGGAACGCCAACTCCTCGCCGCCGGTGCAGGTGGTGCCGGTGAGCGACCACTGGGTCACCGGGCCGAGGCCCCAGCGAGCGAGTGCCTGCGTGCCATCGGGCGAGATGCTCGCATTGCCCGACAAGTCGTCACAGTCGTAGAAAAGGCCGGCTTCGAGATCGAAGACCTTCGCACCGAAGATCCCCGAGATCAGCAGTTGGCCACTGGCCGTGCCCGATGCGGAGCTGAACTCATCGCTCGCGACCAACACACCGCCGGGCGCGAGCTCAGTGTCGAGGCGCAGGGTGCAGCCGGCGCTCGAGTCGATCTGAAATGCGATGATTCCCTCGTCGTGCACCGTGAACAGACGGTTGCCGGCGATGCCCATCGACTCGTTGCCGTCCTCCGTCCACACGAAGTCGTAGCCCTCGGTGGTACAGATCGTCGGCGTGACCGTGACGGGTCCGGCAACGAGCGGCGTCGCCGTGAGCACAGGGGCCTCGATCGGCAACCGCTCGAGCTCGACATCGCCGTCGCCGTCGGCCGAATCCTCGCTCGACTCGGCGGTGTCGCCGTCAGCCTCGCTGTCGGCTGACTCGTCCGCCGACTCGTCTGCGGCGGGTTCGGTCGCCGTGGTCTCTTCGGGCGCTGCCGATGCCAAGGTGGTTTCGGTTGCGGCCGACGCGTCGTCGGCGACGGCTGCGTCATCGCCGGAGCCGCAGCTCGCGGCCAGCAACATGGCTGATGCGGCGAGCGCGACGGCTCGCCGAGTAGTCATGGTCTTCACGGGTTCCCTCCTCGTGGTCGACCGGCAACGGGGCGCCGATCGACGTTTGACCACGATTCTCGCAGTCGGGGGTTAACCAGCGCGAAACCGGAATGGCAGCTGGGCGAGAGGGCCGGGTTCTACGACAGCTGGAAACGGACCGGCAGTCGCTTGATGCCGTTGATGAAGCTCGACCAGACGTGCTCGACGTCGCCGTCCATCTCGAGCGAATCGACCCGCTTCACCAGCTCGGCGAGCATCGCCCGTGTCTCGAGCCTGGCGAGATGGGCGCCCAGACAGAAGTGCGCACCCATGCCAAACGCGATCTGAGGGTTCGGTGAGCGAGTGATGTCGAACCGGTACGGATCGTCGAAGACGCGATCGTCGCGGTTGGCCGACAGGTACATCAGCGCCACCTTCTCGCCCGGCTTCAGTACCTGACCGTGGAGCTCCACCTCGGTGTGCACCGTGCGGCTCATGTAGTTCACCGGCGATGCCCAACGAGTCACTTCCTCGACAGCGCCATCGAGGTACCGCTCGGGATCCGACTTCAACAACGCCCACTGGTCGGGGTTCTCGGCGAAGGCGTTGACCCCCCAGGAGATGTTGTTGCGCGTCGTCTCGTTGCCGGCCACGAAGAGCAGGATCACGTACCCGACGTATTCCTGATCGGTGAGCACGCCCGACTCGACCTGCTGAGCGAGCACGGTCGCGATGTCGTCACGAGGGTCGGCCGTTCGCTGTGCCGCCAAGGCCATGGCGTACTCGGCCATTTCTCCCATCGCGCCAGCCCGGGCGTCTGGAGTCGGCGTGTACTCGGGGTCGAGGTTCGAGATCGTCGCGTTGCTCCATCGGAGCAGCTGGTCGTGATCGGAGGGGTCGGTCCCCATCAGCTCGACGATGGCGGCCATCGGGAACTCGACCGACAGCAACTCGACCACGTCGAACGATTCGTTCACGAGCGCCTGGTCGAGCAGCCGTCCGGCGAGATCGTGGTAGTGCTCGGTGTAACGGCGGACGACCTTCGGCGTGAACCGGCGAGACGCCATCAGCCGCATCTCGGTGTGACGCGGGCGATCGGTCAGCAGCAGGTGCATGACGCCCGCGGTGTCGTGGTCGTTGCGGAGGTTGTGTCCCTCGAAGTTTCCGAAGTGATCGAGGTCGGTGCTGACCGCCTTGACGTCTTCGTGGCGGGTGACGACCCACGACTCCTCCACCATGATCGGATCGTCGATCGGCTGGTGAAACAGCGGCTTGTTGTCGCGCAGCCATTTCATCGCGTCGTGGTCGGGGCCATCGACGTACGCCATGTTGGACAACACGTCGATCTGGTCACCGGTTCGTGTGGTGGTCATGTCGACTATTTGATGACAGCTTCGGCGTGTCGAGCAAGTGCGTCGTGCACCCGCTCGTCGTGGTTGGCCATGATCTCGAGCGTGGCCATCTCGTCGAAGCGGAACCAATCGGCTGCGATCGTCTCGTCGCTCAGGCCGAGTTCGCCGCCGGTGACGGCCGCTTCGAAACACAGCGCCAAGTACTGCACGGTGTTGCCGTCGGGGTAGCGGGTGACACGGTCCGGCGTCGAATAGATCCCGACGAGGCGCGTCACCTCGACGACGAGGCCGGTCTCTTCGAGCACTTCGCGAACCGCCGCCTCGGACGCCGACTCGCCCGGGTCCATCGCTCCTCCGGGGAGACACCACAGACCGTTGTCGGTCCGCTGGGTGAGCAGAACACGCTCGCGAGGTGCGTCGAACACCACGGACGCACAGCCGATCCGGAGATCGGCGGTCGCCCCGATCCGGTCACCCAACAAGATCTCGGTCTTGGAGCCTTCGATCGGCCAGCCGTCGTCGCCCGGATCCTGATCGCCAGGAGTGTGATCGCCGCTCACCACTGGGAACCGAAGGTGTCGCGGTACGCCATCTTGGACGGGGGTTGGCGGGAGATCGGTCCGTGGCCCTTGCCGACCGGGTACCCGATGGGGACCATGGCCGCGGTCGCCCACTCGGCCGGGATGTCGAGCGCCGCTTGTACCTCGGCTTCTTTGAGGCAATGCAGGGTGGTGAGGGTGCAGCCGAGGCCCTCGGCCACGCAGGCCAGCATGGCGTTCTGCACTGCCGGGTACACCGAACCGCCGCCGACGAGAGACGGACGATCGAGTTTCGCGTCGGTGATGGCCATGCGGCGCGGGTCGGCGCAGAACATCAGAATCGCTGGCGCCTCGTGGAGATGATCGGCGAGGTAGTCGCCGGCGTCGGCGATGCGCTTCCACTTGGCGAACTCGTCTTCGGGCAAGCCGGACACGCGCTCGAGGAACATGGCGACGTAGCTGGCCCACTCCGGTCCGTAGATGTCGGACAGCGCTTGCTTGCGAGCCGGGTCTTGCACGACCACGACCCGCCACGGCTGCTGGTTGCCACCGGTCGGCGACCAGCACGCAGCTTGGAGCACTCGTTCGAGCACGTCCTCGGGAATCGGGTCGGGCCGAAGTCGGCGAACCGCCCGCAGGGTGCTCATGGTTTCGTAGAGATCTGTGTCGCTCATGCCCGGCCAGTCTGGCCCAGTTGTCGACGCCGATCGACTCGCTCGGGATCGGTGCGACTCGCCGATCCTTCGACGGCCGCTACACCAGCGCCGCCACGATCCAGAGCGTGGCCATCCCGGCGACGATCGTGGCGATGAGATTTCGTGTCTTCCAGGCGGCCGCGGCGCCGACGACGACGGCCGCCACCTCGGGGAGCTCGACTCCGTCGATGCCCTCGCTCCCCGCCAGCAACGTCACGACCAGAGCCGACAGCACGGCGGGGCCGACGTTGCGCAGTGCTCGCTGCACCTTTGGCGAGAGCGTTCGGTCGGCCAGTGCGACGACGAGACCGGCCCGCGACGCATAGGTGATCAGACCGACGACGACGATCGCGCTGAGCGCCTCGAAGGCGGTCACGCTGGCTCTCCGGCGTCTGGCTCATCGGTGTCTGTTACGTCAGTGTCAGCGATGTAGCCGGCCAACACGCCGGCGATGGCACCGACGAGCAAGCCGAGCCGGTTCGGCAGGCCGAGCGTGAGGAAGCAGGTCATCGCCGCAACGACCGCAGCGATCACCGCCGGGCGTCGGGTCGCGGCCATGACGACGAAGCCGGTGAACATGACGGCTGGCGCCACGCCGAGCTGCCACGAGGCGGGGACGGACGAGCCGAGCCGCATGCCGGCGAGCACGGCCAGGTGCCAGCCGATCCAGAAGAACCATCCGACCGTGAGGTAGTAGCGGCGGAACTCGCGCCCGACGAGGTCGTCGGCTGCGTTCGCCAACGCAAAGATCTGATCGATCATCAGATACGGACCGAGCCACCGGAACCAGCGGGGCTGATCGCGAAAGCGCGGCGACATGGCTGCGGAATACATCACGTGCCGAGAGTTGATGATGGCGCACGTGGCGACGAGCGTGATCCACGAGGCCGAACCGGCGAGTGTGAGCGCGGCGAGCTGGGCCGAACCGGCCCAGATCACGAACGACGACGCGAAGGCGATGCCCGTCGGCATGGCCGCCTCGGTGACGGCGACGCCGACGACGAACCCGAAGGGGATCGCTGGAGCGAAGATGGGGGCCGAGTCGAGCACCGCTCGACGGGCGGGCCCCCTCTTCGACTCGAGCGGATCCTCGACGTGCTGCTCAGTCAGGTGCTGAGGGTTCGAGTTTGAGTCACTCAGGTGATCGACGCTGCGTGGATCGACCCGATCGACGAGTCGAGCGTTGCGTCGAACTCCTCGTCGCTCTGCTGAGCGGACAGCCCCTCGCTGAGGGCGCGGGAGAAGCTGGCGATCATCCCATTGTTCTGGCTGAGTCGCTCGTTGGCGACGTCGCGGCTGTAGCCACCGGAGAGCGCGACGACACTGATGCACTGCGGGTGAGCGATCAGGTCGGCGTAGAAGTTCGCCTCTTCCGGCAGGGTCAGCTTCAGCATCACGTACTGATCGTCAGCGAGCTGATCGAGCTGGGCGGCGAGGGCCGAGCGGAGCAGCGCCTCAGCCTCTGCCTTCTCGGCGGAGTGGATGTCGACCTCGGGCTCGATGATCGGGACGAGACCGGCGGCGATGATCTGCTTGCCGACCTCGAACTGCTGATCGACGACCGCTCCGATGCCCGCCTCGTTGGCGAGTTTGATGACCGACCGCATCTTGGTTCCGAAGATGCCCTTGTCGTTCGCTCGAGCGAGGAGCGCATCGAGTTCGGGCATCGGCTTCATGATCTGGGCGCCGTTCTCTTCGTCGGCGAGACCCTTGTCGACCTTCAGGAACGGCACGACCTGCTTTTCGTTCCACAGGTACTCGGCGGTGTCGACGCCGTCGATCTGACGGTCCATCGTCATCTCGAACAGGATTGCGCCGAGCACGCGATCGCCACCGAAGGCGGGGCTCTTGATGATCCGGCTGCGCATCTCGTGGATCAGGTCGAACATCTCGTCGTCGTTGGAGAAGGCGTCTTCGGTGATCCCGTAGAGGCCGAGGGCCTTCGGGGTCGAGCCGCCGCTCTGGTCGAGGGCTGCGATGAAGCCACCGCCACCGCTGACTTTGTCGAACTGATCTGCGTTCATGTGATTCCTCTCGAAGTGCCAGGGAGGCGATGTGCCAGGGAGGCAGGGTGAGAAGCCGGCCGCTCCAACGCGGTCGGCCAACACTCGATCGTAGAACCCCCGGGGACTCGAACCGAGGGCAAATGTGTCACGTTGCCTGAACCGGCTGACCCGTCACGCTTCGGGCTGTGGCCGAACGGCGACCGGCGAACCCTGATGCAGCACCATCTTCCAGTCCGAGCCGTTGCGCACGAAGACGTTGGTGGCCGCCACCGTCCCCGTGTTGGCCCGGTCCATGAGGTTCTCGTCGAGGGTCACCCAGGCCGTCGTTCCCCGAATCGACCCCATCGCGTTCGTCAAGATGAACTGGTTGCGACCAGGGCCGGCGAAGATGCGGCGCCAGGTCTCTCGGACCCCCGGCCACCCGCGAATGATCGGCCAGCCGGGGTGGATACACGCGACGGTCGCGGAGTGTTCCCAAACCGCCGACATCGCCTCGAGATCACGCTGTTCGTGAGCGTCGTAGAAGGCTCGGTTCGCGGCGAGCACGGCATCGATCTCGCCCTTGGTCGCATCGTCTGGTTGGGCCGCCATCCGGGCGAGCCTAGGACCCTTCGCCGGAGGGTGCCGTTGCGCCTCCACGGGCCTGATACGGAGGAGACGGCGTGACCGAGCCGATCGTGAGCGAACCGTGGTGCCCGTCGAGACCCGGCTCGGGCGCCCACAGAGCGCCGGCGGCCACATCGATCGTCGCCACCGGATAGGGCCCGTCCGGCCGTTCATCGCCGGTGAGCATCCAGGCCTCGCCACCCGTCGCCTGCCCGGCGAGACACAGGGTTCGGGGATGCCATGACGCCACGATCGATCCGAGCGTCGGGGCCGGTGAGCGCAGCGACCGCGTGTGCGCCGCGTCTGCCAGGACGATCGTGAATGCCTTCGGCCATCGGTCCATCGCCTGCAGGAGACGGTCGGCCATCGTGACGTCCCGCGGCCGCTCGAGCTGGTCCATGAGGTGCAGCGGGACGGGCGAACCCGGCGCCACCCATGGCCCGTCCATGGCGACGATGTCGCGCACGCGTCCACGCTCGGGCGTGGGCTCTGCCATCCGTTCGACCAAGTGGTTCACGAGGCGAGCCATCGCATCGCTGGATCGACCATCTCGGAACTCCGCAGCCCGTGTCCAGAACGATCCGAACACGCCGCTCGTCGGCTCCTCCGACATCGGCAGTTCGAGGCCGACGACAACGTCGAACGAGCGAGCGATCGCGACATCGGTGAGTTCGCCGATCAGCGCGGGGAACTCGTTCGTGCCGAGATGCTCACCGATCGCCAGAATCCTGCCTGGCGCGATCGCCGGTTCGAGATCGGCGATCACGGCGGCGCGTTCGACGGACGGCGAAGGTGAGTCGGACACCGGCCCAGTCTGACCTCGAGACGGCGGCACCGTCATACCGGCACCGTCATATCGGCACCGTGACACCGGCGGGACTCCGGCTGGAGCGCATGCCGACGGGCGTGTGATCTCGATCGTGGCAGCGATCCGTATCCTGGTCGGCCATGTCTCGGATTGTCACCATGTCAGGCAGCGTCCGCACCGGATCGCTCAACACCACGCTCATCAACGCTGCGGGCGACATCGCCGTCGCCGCCGGTCACGATGTCGATGCCCTCGACCTCGGCACATTCCACCTCCCCCTCTACGACGGCGACATCGAGCAGACCCATGGCGTGCCGGTCGCCGCCACCGAGCTCGCTTCGCGGGTCGCCCAGGCCGACGCCGTGTTGATCGCCAGCCCCGAGTACAACGGCGGGCCGAGCGGCCTGCTCAAGAACTCCATCGACTGGGCAACCCGGGCGGAGATGACCGTCTTCGCCGGCAAGCCGATCGGCCTGCTTTGCGCCACACCGGGCAGCAAGGGCGGCATGGTCGGCATCGGCGTGATGACCTCGATCTTCACCCACATGATGCTCGACCTGCACGGCGAGCCGTTCAGTCTGGCCAAGGCCTACGACGCGCTCGAAGACGGTGCCCTCAACGCCACGGAGTCCGCCCGTCTCGGCGCCTGGCTCGCCGACGTGCTCGCGCCGCTCACCACCGACGAGTCCGACCGTTCCGACCGGTCCGGCCAAGCCGAGTGAGCGCCACCTAGGGCTGGTCGATCGGGACCGACCAGCCGAGCGGTTCGTCGAGCTGCAGGCCACACCGAGACCCTTCCGCTGGAAGCGTGCCGTCGAAGAAGTAGCGCTCGACGTGACCGGTCACGCACTGATCGCCGGTGCTCACGACCGTGTGTCCGCCACCGTCGAATGTGAGCAGCGCGCTCTCGTCGAGAAGTTGATCGAGCTCGACCGCCCACTCGTAGGGCGTGGCCGCATCGCCGGTGCTGCCGATCACCATGAGCGGCGGAGCACCGGTCGTGCCGATCGGAGGGAGCCCGTCGATCGCTCCCGGGAATCGATGGCAATACGCCACATCGGCACCGACGCCAGCCGTGAGCG
>CALLIQ010000633.1 GCA_938008925.1 uncultured Acidimicrobiales bacterium | reverse complement strand
TTGTAGGCGGCTTCGATCCCGCCCTCGGGAGGAATCCCGCCGGTGTCGGCGGCGGGCCAGGTGATCCGGGTGTTGAACGCTCGGCGGGGCGTGGCGTAGTTGTTGCCAGCGACGCCGAAGCTGCGGCGCATCACGACCGTGAAGATCGGCACGGTGGTTTGAGCGAACGCCACCATCCAGGTGGCGCCGCGCCGGATCGTGCTGGCGATCTCGTGTTCGATGCCGACGGCGAAGCCGGGATTGTCGACCAAGTTCAGGACCGGCAGGTGGAAGAGGTCGCACAAGTCGAGGTGGCGGGTGAGCTTGTCGCATCCGTCAGCGGTGAGGGCGCCTCCGTTGGTGTGGCGAGAGTCGGACGCAATGACGCCGACCGGGTGGCCATCGAAGCGAGCGAAACCCGTGACCTGGTCGGTGCCCCAATGGGTGCCGATCTCGAAGAACGAATCTCGGTCGGCCATCAGCTCGATCGCCCGGCGGATGTCGAACGTCGTGGTGCGCTTCCTCGGGATCATCCAGGCCAGCTCCTCCTCTCGTCGAGTCGGGTCATCGGTTGGCTCGACCCGCGGCGGTGCGTCGTGGACGCTCGATGGGAGGTAGGAGAGAAAGCGCTTGGTCATCGCCATGGCCTCGTCCTCGGTCTCGGCCAGGTTGTCGACCGAACCGTTGCGGGCGTGGATCTCCCAGCCGCCGAGCTCTTCCTTGGTGACGTCGACGCCCATCGCGTGGCTCACGACCGGAGGGCCCGCGACGAACAGCTGGGAGATGTCGCGCACCATCACCGAGAAGTGGCCGAGAACGGCCTTTGCCGCGCCGAGTCCAACGACGCTGCCGAGCAGCACGTTCACGACGGGGACGACGGCGAGCTGCTCGGCGTACTCGGTCGACCCGAGGTGACCGGGCAAGAATGAGCCACCACCACCGGCCACCCGCGGTTTGCCGGCCTCGATGGCGCCGCTGCTCTCCTTGGCCTTCGACTCGCCGTCGGTCTTCTGGGCCGGGACCATGGCAGCGACCGAGCCGCCGCCGGACGATCCATCGAGCAGTCGAATCGAGGGGACTCGGAGTTCCATCGAGAGCTGATCGAGATAGACGCTCTTGGCCGCGATGGCGCCGTCTGCGTGTCCGCCTCGAGAGGTGAAATCGTCTGCGCAGACGATCGCAGGCCGATCGTCGATCGTGCCCGTGCCGCCGACGCTGTTGGCCGGCGTGAAGGCGGTGATGTTGCCCGCTTCGTCGTAGGAGGCGAAACCGGCGGTGCTGCCGACCTCTCGAAAGGAGCCGTCGTCGAGCAGCAGGTCGACGCGCTCGCGACACGTGAGCTTGTTCCGGCTGCGTTGGCGAACAACACCCCGTTCGGTGGAGTCGGGTCCGAGGCGTTCCTCGGCCAGCCGTTGCAAGGTGGCGACCTGATCGAGCGTGTCGCTCCACGGGCTGGCGCCGTCTCCCGCCGCGCGGTCGTCGGACGATCCGGCCTCGATCGAGGCGAGCACGTCGTCGGGGCCGACCGCATCGCCGATCGAGAGGTCGGCGAGGGTGCGAACCGTGCCCGACACCGGGGCGCTGACGACCGTCTCCATCTTCATGGCGCTCAGCACGATCAGGGGAGTGCCGGCCATGACGGCGTCGCCGACCGACACCGAGATGTCGATGACCGTGCCGCCGCCTGGGGCGACGACCGCTTCGTGTCCTGGCGCGACCGAGGCGCCGTCGATCGCAGGCCCGGTCGGTTGACTCGGTGTGTTCGGGCCGCCGGTGGCGTCGGTGAGCAAGGATTGGACCGGACCGTCGACGGTTGTCGTGTCGGCGAGGTCCGGGTGTTCAGACAGGAACGTGATGCGGGCGTCGCCATCTCGCACGTCCCCGGCGTCGAGGATCGCGGCGAGCGATGCGAGGTTGGTCGGGAGGCCTCCGATGTGGAACCGGCCGATGGCTCGGCGGGTCACGTCGAGCGCATCGCTGAGCGACGTGTTGCTTCTGCCGATGACCTTGGCCACGAGCGGGTCGAAGAAGGGAGATGGGGTGAGTCCGGCGTAGCCAGCTCCGTCGGTGCGGACACCGGCACCACCCGGCTCGCGATAGCCGGTGATCGTCCCGGATCCCGTTGCGACGACGCGAGCTTGGACCGCGTGCCCGGTCGTCTCCGGGCTCGTGCCCAGGCCGAGGTCGGCCAGGGTTCGGCCGGCGGCGAGCTCGAACTGGGTCGCGACGAGATCGACGCCGGTGACCTCCTCCGTCACGGTGTGCTCCACCTGGATGCGTGGATTGCATTCGATGAAGAAGTGCGTGCCGGCCTCCGGATCGACGAGGAACTCGACCGTGCCGGCATTGCGAAGCCCGCCGGCGGCGGCGAGTTCGGTCGCGTGTGCCCAGAGCGTGGTTCGAAGCGCGGGATCGAGGCTGGAGGCGGGAGCGACTTCGATCACCTTCTGGTTGCGCAGCTGGACCGAGCAGTCGCGGTCTTCGAGATGAACCACCGCGCCGGTTCGGTCGACGAGAACCTGCACCTCCACGTGACGGGGGCGTTCGACCAGTCGCTCGACGAAGAGCGTTCCGTCGCCGAAGGCGGCAGCAGCTTCCGATGCGCACCGTTCGAAGGCCTCGTCGAGCCCGTCGTGGTCGTCGACGCGTCGGATGCCTCGTCCGCCACCTCCGGCTGCGGCCTTGAGCACGATCGGGTAGCCGATGTCCTCGGCGATGGCGTGAGCGGCCGCCACATCGGCCACGGGTCCGGGGCTACCGGGAACGGTCGGGATGTCGAGCGACCGAGCGAGAGCGCGGGCGGCCACCTTGTCGCCGAACAGACGCAGTGCGTCGGCAGGAGGACCGATGAACGTGAGCCCGGCTTCGACGCACGCGTCCGCGAGCGCTGGGTTCTCGGAGAGGAATCCATAGCCCGGATGGATGGCATCGCAGCCTGAGGCCACCGCGGCCTCGACCACGGTCGTCACATCCAGGTAGCCGGCGATCGGGTCGCCCGGTGAGGAGGGCAACGACACTGCATCGTCGGCAACCCGCGTGTGGAGACCTCGGCGATCCGCTTCGACGAACACCGCGACCGATTCGGCCTGACTCGCGGCGGCCGCCTCGGCGATCCGGATCGCGATCTCGCCTCGGTTGGCGATCAGCACCCGCCGAATCGGCGTGTGTTCCTCGTTCGTAATCATTTCGCGAACCCCCTACTGCTCGGCCCCCCAACTCCTCGGCGCAGACCGAGGTTGGTCGTTGCGGTGGGGATCCGCCAGTCGAGCGGACGCTCGGCGGAGCGTTCGGTCGGTCAGACGACGATCGGGCTGACCCGGTCGAGGATCGCCCGGGCGAGGCTCAGCGCCGCCATCGCCGACGTCTTCGGGTTCCCGGGGAGTGGCTGGTTTGCGATGCACACGTCGAGCTCGCCAAAGGGTCCGCGGGCGGTGATCTCATGTCTGTTCGTGGTGGCACCCGGGTCGGCGACGAGCGTGATCGTCGTGGCCGTTGGTCCGATGCCGGCGAGGGCGGTGGTCATCGCGACGTTGGCGTTCTTCGGGAAGGTTGTCGCCGTTGCCGATGCGTCGGCCGTGAAGAAGACGTGTGGCTCGGTGAGGGTGTGGAGGTCGCAGAGGTCTTCGGCCGGTGTGCCGGCCCACGCGTTCGGGGGTTTGACGACTCGATGCTCGACCGAGTCGATCCCCATCGCCCGCGCCGCCGACAACGCGTCGACTCCGGCGA
>CALLIQ010000632.1 GCA_938008925.1 uncultured Acidimicrobiales bacterium | reverse complement strand
CATCCCCAGCGAGGGGGCGTTCTTGTGGACCCTCGCGTGGAAGTGCACCACCGGCCTGGAGTTCCGCCTGCGGACCGGCCTCGACTACGGCGAGCTCATGGCCTTCGAGCACGTCAACACCGCGGCGGAGATCGAGTCGGTGCTCCGGCACTTCTTCGGCACGGTCGAGCGTTCGCTGTTCGGGCCAGCGCGGTCGCTGTCGTTCTACCAGTTCTTCGAGTGCCGAGATCCTGCGATCGATGCGTGTGCCTCGATGGTCGAGAAGCGGGCCGAGCAGTTCCCGCCGGAGACCCGTGTCAACGATGCTCGCCACGTCGGCAATGGCTGAGGTCGGGGCTGAGGTTGGCGGCTGAGGTCGGGGCTGAGGTCGGGGCTGACGCCGCCGGGATCGTGGCCCACTAGCCTGTCGGCCATGTCACTCGACCCCCAGCTCCTCGAGATCTTGGCGTGCCCAGACGACAAGGGCCCGCTTCTGTACTTCCAGGACGAGAACTCGCTCTACAACGCACGGCTCAAGCGGCGCTACCGCGTCGATGAGGACATTCCCGTGATGCTGATCGACGAGTCTGAGACGGTCGACGACACCGAGCACGATCGCCTCGTCGCCAAGGCGAGTGACGAGGGCATCGAGCCCACATTCGCCCAGTGAGCGCGTCCAACGGCGGAGCGATCGACTCGCTCGGCATGCGCGAAGCAATGCTGGCCCTCCCGGACCAGATCCGGGCCTCGGTGGCCGCGATCGACGACATCCCGGGCCTGCCCGATCCGGCGTCCATCTCCGAAGTGCTCTTGCTCGGCATGGGTGACTCCGGCTTCGGCGGCGATGTCGCCGCCGCCAGCGCCCGCCCGTTCGCTTCGATTCCGATCGTCGTCTACTCCGGCTACCTCCCACCCTCGTGGGTCAGCCGCAACACGCTCGTGATCGCGATGTCGGCATCGGGCTCGACCGAGGAAACGCTCGAGTCGCTCGAAGCCGCCGTGGAGTCCGGCGCGTCGCTCGTGGCCGTCACCAACGGTGGCGAACTCGCCGCGTTGGCCGACCGGGCCAAGGCGCCCGTCCTTCCCGTCGTCGACGAGGGGCCGATGCCGCGTGCTTCGCTCGGCTCGCTGACCGCTCCCGCCATGCTCGCCCTCGAGCAGATCGGTGTCTTCCCCGGCGCTCGCGTCTGGCTCGATGACGCCATCGTTCAGCTCGAGCGTCGACGCGACGAGCTGACCTCTTCCGCCAGTCCGGCCAAGGCCATCGCTGAGCGGATCGGATCGACGATGCCCGTCGTGTACGGCGGTGGTGCGATCGGTACGACCGCAGCGAAGCGTTGGAAGTTCGCCGTCAATCACAACGTCAAGCGCCCGTCGTTCTGGGCTCCGATGCCCGACCTCGGCCACAACGAGCTGGTCGGTTGGGGCGGCGACCATGGTGCCTCGTTCACGCAGGTCCACCTGCGCCACGATGCCGAGCACCCGCAAACCGCTCGTCGGTTCGAGTTCGTCACCACCAAGACGTCCGACGTGATGCACAACATCGTCGATGTCGTGGCCGAAGGTGATGGCCCGGTCGCACAGCTGCTCGACCTCGTGATGCTCGGCGACCACACCTCGCTCGAACTCGCGGCGGAGGCTGGCATCGATCCCGGCCCGCTCGCCGTCGTCGACGAGCTCAAGGGCTGGATCGGGAGCTGAGACTTCACGCTCGTTCGCGGCGGCTCCTAGTGTCGCCGCCATGAGCGAACCATCGAACGCACTCGCCGGCAAGGTCATCATCGTCACCGGAGCGGGCGGCGGTATCGGGTCCGAAACGGTGCGCGGCGCAGTGGATCGCGGTGGGTCGGTCGTCGCCATGGACCTCGCCGGAGCCGGACTCGATCAGACCGCATCGCTCGACGGTGTCGTCGCGCTCGAAGGAGACGTGACCAGCACCGCCGACTGGGAACGGGTGCTCGCCGCCGCGATCGACTCGTTCGGCACGGTGGACGGGCTCGTCAACAACGCAGGCATCGAAGGCGCCATCACGCCGCTCATCGAGTATCCGGAGGCGATGTTCGACCGGGTGTTGGACGTGAACGTGAAAGGCGTCTGGCTCGGCATGAAGATCGTCGGGCCGACGATGCTCGACAAGGGTGCCGGCGCGATCGTCAACCTCGCATCGGTCGCCGGTCTGGGTGGCGCATCGAATCTGTCGGCCTATTCGGCCTCGAAACACGCGGTGATCGGACTGTCGAAGTCGGCCGCGTTGGAGATGGCCCCGTCCGGCGTTCGGGTCAATGCCGTGTGCCCGTCGCCAATCGACACGCGCATGATGCGGTCGCTCGAGGAGTCGATGAAGTCCGACGACCTCGACCTCGACACCATGCAGCAGTTGATCGCCGCCAGCATCCCGCTCGGCCGCTACGGCCAGCCATCCGAGGTCGGCGATCTCATCTGCTTCCTGTTGTCGGACGACGCCAAGTTCCTCAGCGGAGCGGCGATCCCGATCGACGGCGCGATGAAGGCCCGCTGATGGCCGTCGCTCGCTTCACCGTCACCTCGCCGCTCGACGTCGCTGAGGCGTTTGACCGCGTCGTCGACCTGACGAATACGCCGGAGTGGGATCGGGGCATCTCGAACCCTCGACAGCTGACCGGTTCCGAACCGGGTCTCGGCGCTCGCTACGAGGTCACGGTCACCGGGTTCGACGGTCAGCCGACGACGATGGTCTACGAGATCCTCGAGTTCGAGCGCCCGAACCGCATGGTGATGCGGGGCGAGAACAGCGACGTCGTGGCTCTCGACGTGCTCGTCTTCGCCTCCAGTGCAGACGGCTGCGAGCTCGACTACGACGCCCGCCTCGACTTGGTTTCGCCGAGCGAAGGCCTCACCGACGAGGTCTTGCAGAAGATCTTCGACAAGGTGGCGAGCGTTCCTCGCGAGGGGCTGGCGTCGTTCCTCGCCGCTTGATCGAGATCCTCGTCAGCTGATCAGCCGAGGGGATGCTCGATCGGGCAGACTCGGCCGATGGCCCGCTACGCGACCACCGTCGACTCACCCCTCGCCCCCGCCGAGTCCTTCGCCAAGGTCGCCGACCTGGCCAACTTCGAGAAATGGGATCCGGGGGTCAGCGCCTCCGAGCAGGTGCAGGGCGATGGACCGGCCGTCGGTGCCGCATACGACGTGACCGTCAAGACGTTCACGGGCGGTTCGATGGTGCTCACCTACGTGATCACGGAGTTCGAGCCGGGGGAGCGGGTCGTCGCTCTGGCCGAGACGTCGAACTTGCGGTCCTACGACGTGATCTCGGTCGAGCCGTCCGACGCTGCCGGTGATGGCGGTTCCGCCCTCACCTACGACGCGGAGCTGGAGCTGAAGGGCATCTTCCGCCCGGCGAACCTGCTGCTCGGCCTCGTGTTCAACCGAATCGGCGACGCCGCCGACAAGGGCCTGCGGACGTACCTGGCCTGACCCAACGCGCAGACGGCGCCCCGTCTTCGCGGAGTGGTTCGCCGCCACTTCTGGCGTCCGTTCAGATGATTGAACAAACGTTCACTCATCCGAACGATCGCTGAAGACGACTCATCTTCGGAAGAAGGGCGGCCGCCACGTGTTCCTGAGCCTGTCCGTCGGACAGCCCGGCGGGGGTGAAAGGAAACAACATGAAACGATTCGGAATCGTCGCTCTCGCAGTGGCATCGCTGGCGGCGTTGCTCACTTCGACAGCGACCGCGGCAGGAGCCTCCGGCGAGCGAGCGGACCGGACCTATCGGGTCACCGTGACCAATACGACCGACGGTCAGTACTTCACACCTGCGAACTTCGCAGCTCACGGCAGAGAGCGCTT
>CALLIQ010000631.1 GCA_938008925.1 uncultured Acidimicrobiales bacterium | reverse complement strand
GATCGAAGTGCCAGAGCGCGCCACCTGGATTCGCATGCTGATGAGCGAGATGAACCGCATCTCGTCGCACCTGCTGTTCATGGCCACCAACGGCATGGACCTCGGTGCCGTGTCGATGATGATCTACGGCTGGCGCGAGCGCGAGCAGGTGCTTCGGTTCTTCGAAGAGGTCACCGGCCTGCGCATGAACCACAACTACATCCGGCCCGGTGGCGTCGCAGCCGACCTGCCCGATGGCTGGCGTGATTCGGTCATGCACCTGCTCGACATGCTTCCGCCTCGCCTCGAGGAATACGACATCTTGATGACCGGCCAGCCCATCTGGCGGGAACGTCTCCAGGGTGTCAGCCAGATGAACGCCGATGAGGCGATCGCGTTGTCGTGCACCGGCCCCGTGCTCCGCTCGGCCGGCGTCCCGTGGGACCTGCGCCGGGACGAGCCGTACCTCGCCTACGACGAGGTCGAGTTCGACGTGGTCGTCGGTACCTACGGCGACGCCTTCGACCGGTATGCGATCCGGCTCAACGAGATTCGCGAGTCGATGCGCATCATCCACCAGATCCTCGACAAGATGCCCAAGGGCGACTTCCGCGTCGGCGATGCCAAGGTGACCCCGCCGCCCCGTGCCCGCATCGACGAGTCGATGGAAGCGCTCATCCACCACTTCAAGATCTTCACCGAGGGCTTCAAGGTGCCCGAGGGCGAGGTCTACGTCGCCGTCGAGTCGCCTCGTGGCGAGCTCGGCTGCTACATGGTGAGCGACGGTGGGCCAAAGCCCTACCGGATGCACATCCGAGGCCCGAGCTTCATCAACCTCCAGACGCTGCCCCACATGATGGCCGACGGCCTCATCGCGGACGGCGTCGTCTCCATCTCCAGTGTTGACCCGATCATGGGCGAGGTCGATCGTTAATATGTCGCGTCTCAATCCGAACAACGAGATGCTGGCGCGAGAGATCATCGCCCGGTATCCGGTGCGAAAGTCCGCACTGATCCCGCTGCTGCACCTCGCCCAAGAACAGGATGGCTACGTGGCCGAAGACGCCATGGGCCACATCGCCGAGCTCGTCGAAGTGACGCCGGCCGAGGTGCTCGGAACCTGCTCGTTCTACGAGATGTTCAAGCTCCACCCCGTCGGCAACTACGTCATCAACGTCTGCGGCACGCTCTCGTGTCAGCTGCTCGGCGCCGACGAGCTCATTCACCACGCCGAGGAGCGCCTCGGCATCAAGGTCGGCGCCACCACCGAAGACGGTCGCTTCACCCTCGAGAAGGCCGAGTGCCAGGCTGCGTGCACCGAGGCCCCGTGCCTGCAGGTGAACTACCGCCACGAGTACCGCGTCACCACCGCTGACTTCGACGCAATGATCGACCGTCTCGAATCGGCCGACGACTCCGATCCGGACGCCATCCCGCCGCACGGCACGCTGTCGCGGATTCGCCAGCAGATTCCCAGCGGACGCGCCGTCGGCGCCGTGCCGCCCGAGTCGGTCACCGGTCCTCCGGTGTGGATGCCGACCGACGACGCCGAAGGGGCCAACGGATGAGTTCGACCGGTACCGAGATCGAACGGGCAGCGGGCTTCGTCAAGAACGACACGCCTCAGATCGTGACCTCGCGCTTCGACGTCGAGGACAGCCACACGCTCGTCAACTACCTGGCGACCGGTGGCTACGAAGGCTTGCGGGCTGCGCTGGCCAAGCGTCCCGATGAGGTGCATTCCGAGATCCGCGACGCGACCGTGCTCGGTCGCGGCGGCGCCGGTTTCCCCGCGGGCGTCAAGTGGGGCTTCATGCCGCCCGACGTCTTCCCCCGCTACCTGGTCGTCAACGGCGACGAGTCGGAGCCGGGCACCTACAAGGATCGTCTCCTCATGGAGCTCGATCCCCACCAGCTCATCGAGGGCTGCCTGATCGCGTCGTACGCCGTCGGTCTCAGCCAGTGCTTCCTCTACGTCCGTGGAGAGATGGCACTCGCCCAGGAACGGATCGCCAACGCCCTGAACGAGGCCTACACCGCCGGCTACGTCGGTCGGAACATCCTCGGCACCGACTTCAGCCTCGACATCGTGTTGCACTGGGGCGCTGGCGCCTACGTCGTCGGCGAGGAGACCGCCCTCATCGAGAGCCTCGAAGGCAACCGCGGCATGCCCCGGCTCAAGCCGCCGTACTTCCCGGCGGCCATCGGGCTCTACGGCAAGCCGACGATCGTCAACAACGTCGAGACCCTTGCCAACCTGCCATGGATCGCGACGAACGGCGCCGAGGCCTATCGCAAGATCGGCAGCGAGAGCTCTCCCGGCACGCGCATGGTCGCGGTCTCCGGGCACGTGAAGCGGCCCGGCGTCTACGAGATCATCAACGGCCACACCACCTTCCGTCAGCTCCTGTTCGACGAGGAGTACTGCGGCGGCATGCGAGAGGGTCGCACGCTCAAGGCGTTCGTGCCCGGCGGCGGTTCCGCTCCGTGGTTCCTGCCCGATCAACTCGATCTTCCGTTCGAAGCGAGCGAGGTCGGCCCGGCCGGTTCGATGCTCGGTTCGGGCGCCATCATGGTGATGGACGACACCACCGACATCCC
>CALLIQ010000630.1 GCA_938008925.1 uncultured Acidimicrobiales bacterium | reverse complement strand
CACCAAGGCCGATGCGGTGTCGCTCGGATTGTTGTTCGAACGATTCTTGGCCCCCGAGCGTGACGGTCCGCCCGACATCGACCTCGACATCGAATCCGACCGTCGTGAAGAAGCGATCCAGTACGTCTATGAGCGCCACGGCCGACGTCACGCCGCCCAGGTGGCCAACGTGATCACCTATCGGGCGAAGTCGTCGGTGCGCGATGCGGCCAAGGCGCTCGGTTATGCGACCGGGCAACAAGACGCCTTCGCCAAGACCATCGACCGTTGGAGCGGCCTCAAACGCCAAGTCGCCCCGGAACCCGTCCGTGGTCCTGCGACGTTTCGGCCCCCTGGGGCCGAAACTCGGTTAGCGAGCGGAGCGAGCGGCAGAGGCGCGTCGTTCAACAACCCGGCGGTCGTGGTACCGGAGCAGAACGGGCCGACGAGTTTGCCGACCTCCGAGCCGAAGCGAGCCGGGGACACTCCTGAACTGCCGGACGACGTGATCGATCTCGCTTCGCAGTTCGAACACCTGCCTCGGCACCTCGGCATCCATTCGGGCGGCATGGTCATGTGCGATCGACCCGTCATCGAGGTGTGCCCGGTCGAGTGGGGACGGATGGAAGGCCGCACCGTGCTCCAGTGGGACAAGGACGACTGCGCGGCGGCCGGGTTGGTGAAGTTCGACCTGCTCGGCCTCGGCATGCTCTCGGCCTTGCACTACTGCGTTGATTCGATCGCCGACCACCACGGCATCGAGGTCGACCTCGCGGCCCTCGGCCAAGAAGACGTCGTCTACGACATGTTGTGTGCCGCCGACTCGGTCGGCGTGTTTCAGGTCGAGTCGCGGGCGCAGATGAGCACGCTGCCTCGTCTGCGACCGCGAACCTTCTATGACCTCGTCGTCGAGATCGCCCTGATCCGACCGGGACCGATCCAGGGCGGATCGGTCCATCCCTACATCCGCCGTCGAAACGGTCAAGAGCCGGTGACCTACCTCCACCCGTTGTTGGAGCCGGCGCTCGAGAAGACGCTCGGGATTCCGCTTTTCCAAGAGCAGCTCATGCAGATGGCGATCGACATCTCGGGCTTCTCCGCCGCCGAGGCCGACCAGCTTCGGCGGGCGATGGGGTCGAAGCGAAGCCGGGCACGGATGGAGCAACTGCGGGCGCGCCTCGAGGAGGGCATGACCGAGCGAGGCGTCGCCCCCGACATCCAGGATCAGATCTGGAACAAGCTCGTCGCCTTCGCGAACTACGGCTTCCCCGAGAGCCACTCGATCAGCTTCGCCTACCTCGTCTACGCCTCGTCATGGCTGAAGCTCCACTACCCGGCGGCGTTCTGTGCGGCGTTGCTTCGGGCGCAGCCGATGGGCTTCTACTCGCCGCACTCGTTGGTGCAAGACGCCCGCCGCCACGGGGTGCCGACCCTCGGCCCCGACGTGAACGCCTCGTCGGCCACAGCTTCACTGGAGGAGACAGCATCGCTGGAGGAGACGGCGTCGCTTCAGGAAGGACAGCCGGAGCGGGCTGAGGTGTGCGTGCCGGGGACCGATGCGGCGTATGCCGACATGATCAATGCGGAGCGACGCGACCACGGCTGGGCGGTGCGGCTCGGTGTCGGGTCGGTCCGCACCATCGGTGACGAACTGGCCGACACGATCGAGGCCAACCGTCCCTATGCGAGCATCGAGGATCTGGCCAGGAGGGCCGGCCTCAAACGAGATCATCTCGAAGCCCTTGCCACCGCCGGAGCACTCGACTGCTTCGACGGAACCGGCGATCGGCGATCCAAGCTGTGGACCGCCGGTGCCGTCGCCGAGAGCGGCGACCACAAGTTGCCGGGCATCGTCACCGGCGTCGAGGCGCCCCAACTTCCCGGCATGAGCGAGCGAGACGAAGCCCTCGCCGATCTGTGGGCCACCGGTGTGGCGGCCGACGGACATCCGACGGTCTTCCTGCGGCAACGGCTCGATGAGGAAGGCGTGATCCCCGCCGTCGGTCTCTCGGCGATCGAACACGGCACGAAGGTGCTCGTCGCCGGGGTGATCACCCATCGGCAGCGACCGGCGACCGCCTCGGGCACCACCTTCATCGGCATGGAGGACGAAACCGGTTTGATCAACGTCGTGGTCTCCGTCGGCTGCTGGGCCCGCTACCGCAAGGTGGTGCGTTCCGCCCCCGCATTGCTCGTGCGGGGCCGGTGTGAGCGTCAGGGTGCGGTGGTCAACATCGTTGCTGAGAAGCTCGAGCCGCTGGCGGTGCACACCGGGTCGATGAGCCGAGATTTCCGCTGAACCAGTGTGGTTACGGATCCGGCGTACCCTTTCAGACACTTCAGGAGGGAACCCCGAACATGCTTCTTCACACGATCGACCGTCACGCGGTCGACCAGCCGCCCCACAACCGGTCGCGATCTCGCACGCGCACGAGACTGCCAGCACTCGCTGCGGCCGTCGCTCTACTCGCCAGCGCCTGTGGCGGCAGCGATGGCGAAGAGGCCGAGGTCGACATCACCGAGGCAGCGACCACCACCGTCGCAGCCGAAACCGTCGAGGCCGACGGCGAGTCGGCCAGTCCTGCCTCGGTCGACGTCGATCGCTATTGCGAGCTTCGCTCGATCGCCGACGCGGAATCCGATGCCTTCTTCGAGGGCAATGAGTCGTTCGATCCGGTTGCGATGGAGGCCTTCGTCCAAGACCAGATCGGTTACATCACCGAAGCGACCACCGTCGCCCCCGCCGAGCTCCTGCTCGATCTCAACATTCAGCTCGAGGGATTCGACGCGCTCGATGCTCTGCTGGCCGAGAACGGCTACGACATCATCGCCGTCGCCACGCAGCTGCCGTCGGTGATGGAGACGCCGGAGCGAGAAGCATCGAGCGAACGTCTCGAGGCCTTCACGCAGGCCAACTGCCCCGAAGCAGCGGAGGCCGCAGCCCCCGCCGATGGTGCTGACTCGACCGACGGTTCGACCGACGATGCGGCTGGCGATGATGGCTCGTCCAGCGCCGCAGGTGGCACCGACACCTCGGGCCCGTTCTCCGAAGAAGATTTCGCCGAGGCTGAAGAGATCATCGCTGCGCTCCAGACGCCCGCAGGCCGCACGGGCTTCATCGAAGTGGTCATCGCCGACGGCACCCTCGACGCCGACCAGGCCGGTTGTCTCGTCGACAACCTCACGCCGCAGCTTCTGCTCGAAGTCGACCTCGTCGACCAGGACGGTCCCGACGCTGCGACACCGGAAGTGCTCGCGCTGTTCGAGATGTGCAACGTCTTGGCGACGGCCTTTGGGAGCTGAGGTCGGTGCGAGCGGCGATCGCGCCGATCGTGGCGCTGATCGCCGTCGTCGCCGGGTGTTCGTCTGGCAGTGCCGACAGCTCTGCCACCGACAGCCTTGCCACCGACAGCCTTGCCACCAATAATGCGGCCGAGCCCGGCTCGTCGGTACCGGCAAACGAATCGTCGGTCGTCACCGCGCCGAGCTCCGGCGCGGGTGACACGATCGCGTTCTGTTCGCTGGCGTCGGGAACGACGCAGGCCGTCGATGCCGATGCGGTCGTTGCCGCGTTCGACGACATGGCGCCGGTGGCTCCGTCGACGATCGCGCCGGCGTTGGCGATCGTCGCCGACGCGTGGACGAACGGCGAAGCGGCCACCGATGAGGTGACCGCTGCCAGTGATGATCTCGAGGCCTACGTGCTCGAAGAGTGTGGCATCGTCGCCGAGTTCGACCCGCCGACGAGCTGATCCGGGAACCGGGTGAGGCTCAGCCCTCGCCTCGGGCAGCAGCCTTGCGCTGCTTGACGATGCGAGCTCGTTCGATGGGATCGAGCAGCACCTTGCGAAGACGGATGTTGTCCGGTGTCACTTCCACGCACTCGTCTTCGGCGATGAACTCGAGCGCCTGTTCGAGCGACAGCACCTTCGGCGGGGTCAGCTTGACCGTCTGGTCGGCCGAGGCCGCACGGTGGTTGGTGAGCTGCTTCTCTTTGCAGACGTTGACGTCCATGTCGTCGGAGCGGCTGTTCTCGCCGACGACCATGCCGGTGTACACCTGGATGGTCGGGGCGACCAGCATCTGCGCCCGCTCCTGCAGGCCGATCAGCGCGTAGGCCGTCACCGGGCCAACCCGGTCGGCGACGAGCGAACCGGTGGGCCGGGTGCGAAGCTCGCCGAACCACGGCTCGAAGTCTTCGAAGGTGTGGTTGAGCACGCCGGTGCCGCGGGTCTCGGTGAGGAACTCGGTCCGGAAACCGATGAGGCCACGAGACGGGACGAGGAAGTCGAGTCGAACCCAGCCGGTGCCGTGGTTGACCATGTTCTCCATGCGGCCCTTTCGAGCGGCGAGGAGCTGGGTGACCGCGCCGAGGTGCTCTTCGGGCACGTCGATGGTGACGCGCTCGACCGGCTCGTACACGGCACCGTCGACTTCCTTGGTGACGACTCGGGGCTTGCCGACGGTGAGCTCGAAGCCCTCGCGTCGCATCTGCTCGACGAGGATCGCGAGCTGCAGCTCACCTCGAGCCTGCACTTCCCACGCGTCGGGACGTTCGGTGGTGAGCACTCGGAGGCTCATGTTGCCGACGAGCTCGCGGTCGATGCGGTCCTTCACCATGCGGGCGGTGAGCTTGGTGCCGTCTTTGCCTGCGAGCGGGGAGGTGTTGGTGCCGATGGTCATCGACAGCGCGGGCTCATCGACGTCGATGACGGGCATCGGGCGAGGGTCTTCGGGATCGACGAGGGTCTCGCCGATGAGGATGTCCTCGATGCCGGCGACGGCCACGAGATCGCCGGGACCGGCCTCGTCGGCCGGCACGCGCTCGAGGTGCTTGGTGAGATAGAGCTCACTGAGCTTGACCCGGCTGACCGTGCCGTCGACACGGCTGAGGGCGACGGAGTCACCCTTCTTGATCCAGCCGTTCATGATGCGGCACAGCGCCAGACGACCGACGTACGGCGATGCGTCGAGGTTGGTGACCCAGGCCTGGAGCGGGTGGCCCTCGGTGTAGGTCGGGGCGGGGATGTTGTCGACGAGCAGCTTGAACAGCGGCTCGAGATCAGCGCCGGGAGCGCCGCCCTCTTCGGGGCTCTCGAGGCTGGCCCAGCCGTCTCGGGCGGCGCAGTAGACGATCGGGAAGTCGATCTGGTCGTCGCGAGCGTCGATGTCGAGGAACAGCTCGTAGACCTCGTCGACCACCTCGGCGATGCGAGCGTCGGGGCGATCGATCTTGTTGATCACCAAGATGACGGGCAGCTCGCGGGCGAGCGCCTTGCGGAGCACGAACCGGGTCTGGGGGAGGGGACCCTCGGCAGCGTCGACGAGAAGCACGACGCCGTCGACCATGGTGAGGGCGCGCTCGACCTCGCCGCCGAAGTCGGCGTGACCGGGGGTGTCGACGACGTTGATCGTGATCCCGCCCCAGTTGACCGACGTGTTCTTGGCAAGGATCGTGATGCCCTTTTCGCGCTCGAGGTCGCCCGAGTCCATGACTCGCTCGGCGACGTCCTCGTTGTCGCGAAAGGCGCCGGTCTGACGCAGCATCGCGTCGACGAGCGTGGTCTTGCCATGGTCGACGTGGGCGACGATGGCGACGTTGCGGATGTCGTTGCGCGCCGCGTCGGTGGCTGCGCTGTTCGAGTCGGTCATGAGGATGCCTCGGAATCTCGTCGGTCCCGGGGGTGCGACCGAACCCATCGAGTCTACGGCGCTTCCGGCGGCGTGGTGCTCACAGGGACGTTGGTCACTGCGGCGTTGGTCACGGCCTGGCGCTCCGCCAGTGCATCGGTGAGCGACATCGCTGGCGCGTAGTGCCAGCCTTGCACGGTGCTGAAGCCCAACTGCCGCACGTTCTCGAGGTGCTCGAGGGTCTCGACCCCCTCGGCCACGACGCCGAGGCCGAGGTCGTGGGCGAGTGACACGACCGCTTCGGCGATGGCCCGCTCGCTGTTGCCGGTGCCGAGCTTCGAGACGAAGCTGCGGTCCACCTTCACGGTCGAGATCGGGAGATCTCGCAGATGGGCGAGCGAGGAGTAGCCGGTTCCGAAGTCGTCGAGGGCGAGCCCGAAGCCGACCGCATGGAGCATCGACAACGCTTCGAGGCTTCCCGGCCCACCGTCGAACGCTGCGCTCTCGGTGATCTCGATACAGATCTGTCCCGGGTCGACGCCGTGGCGCTCGGCGGTTTCGGTCACCGTCGACACGAACGCCGGCTGCGTGATGCTGAACGACGAGAAGTTGCACGCGATCGTCGGGGGATTCTCCGGCTCGAGTTCGGCCATCACCGCGGCGGCTTCGCACGACAGGTTGAACGCCGCTCGATCGAGATCCCAGATGAGGCCGGTCGAGGTGACCGCCTCCATGAAGCCGGCGGGCCCGATCAGATCTCCGTCTTCGGTGATGACGCGAGCCAGCGCCTCGTAACCCTGCACCCGTCCAGTCCCGGTCTCGACCAAGGGCTGGAAGTGCATGACGAGTCGGTCGTTCTCGAGAGCCGATCGCAACGTCCGACGCTGGTGTTCTTCGAGTTGCACGGCTGCCGCGAGGTCGCTGTTGAAGATCTCGACTCGGTCGCGGCCGCGGGCCTTGGCGGCGTACAGCGCGATGTCGGCGTGCTGGAGCACGACCTCGTCGCTGAGATCGTCGGAGTTGGCGACGGCGACGCCGAGCGACGCTGTGAGGTCGAATCGCTGGTCGTGGATGTCGTAGGGCTCGGCCAGAGCGCTGCGAAGACGTTCGGCCGTGGCTTCGGCTGCGGCGATCGATTCGACGCTCGCCTGGAGCACGACGAACTCGTCGCCTCCCTGACGGACCAGCAGGTCCGATGGGCGGAGCTGGCCGCGAAGGCGTTTCGCCGCGATGCGGATGAGCTGATCGCCGATCCGGTGGCCGTGGGTGTCATTCACCAGTTTGAAGCCGTCGAGATCGATGAAGATCGCGGCCGACAAGGTTCGGGTGCCGGCCGCTGCGATCTCGGCAATGCGTTGTTCGAGCTGGCGCCGGTTGGCGAGGCCTGTGAGCTGATCGTGGAGGGCTTGGCTCCGCAGCTCTGCCTCGGCCTCGCGTTCGGCGGTGAGGTCGTGGAACACCAGGACCGAGCCGACCAGCGCGTCGGCAGAGTCGTGCACGGGCGAACGGTCGAGCGACACGTAGCGAAGATCGCCGTGTCGGGCGATGACGCACGCGTTCGACGTCCTCGGACCGACGTTGTGAGTCGGGCTCAGCGGATCGGGATCGATGACCACTCGGCGGCCACTCGGGTCGAGCAGCGCGAAGTCGTCGATCGTCAGTTCGGTCACCGGCGTGTCGGCATCGATGCCGAACATCATCCGGGCGGCTTCGTTCACGGTGGTGATCGATCCGAACTCGTCGGTCGCGACGATGCCATCGCGCAGGGCGCTCACCACGGCGCTCGACAGCGACTCGGTCCGGTCCATCGACCGCTCGAGCTCGTTCTCGTAGTTCGCACTGCGGACAGAGATGACGAGCCCGCCGACATCGGGATGGTCGGTCAGGTCGGTCCCGGTCACCTCGACCCGCTCCCACTCGCCGTCGGCCCGCTCGAGTCGCACG
>CALLIQ010000629.1 GCA_938008925.1 uncultured Acidimicrobiales bacterium | reverse complement strand
CGCCAAGATGGTCGCCGACCTCGATTATCTGTCCGGCGGCCGGGTCGACTTCGGGATCGGCATCGGTTGGCTCGAAGAGGAGTTCGATGCGCTCGGGATGGACTTCGCGACGAGGGCCAAGCGAACGAACGAGTACGTCGCGGCGATGAAAGCGCTGTGGACCGAGAGTCCGGCCAGCTTCTCGGGAGAAACCGTCTCGTTCTCCAATGTGCACTTCAATCCCAAGCCCGTGCAGGCCCCGCACCCACCGATCTTCGTCGGCGGCGAGAGCAAGCCGGCGCTGCGTCGCGTCGCCACCTTCGCCGACGGTTGGTACGGCTTCGACCTCGACCCCGCCGGCTTCGCCGACGGACTCGTCCGCCTCGATGAACACCTCGAGGCGGCCGGCCGAAGCCGGTCCGACATCAAGTGCTACGTGTCGCCGGGTCGGCGTCGTCCCGATCTCGCGATGATCGAGGCATACGAGGAGGCGGGGGCCGATCAGGTCGTGGTCACCCTCGGGGCACGGTCGCTCGACGATCTCGATCGACGAATCGAGAGCCTGCGGGCGAGCACCGGGCTCGCCTAGCTCGGCAGAGGCCTGGCTCAAACGAGGCCTGGCTCGTCAGAGCCCTCGTTTGTCAAAGACGGTCGACGATCAGGTCGATGGCGTCGGCGGTCGCTCCCCCATCATTGGCCAATCGCTGGAGCGAGCCGTCGGTGATGATGGTGGCGGCGAGCGCCGCTCGATCCGGCACCGCCCGCTCGGCAACCTCGAAGCCGGGCGACGCGGTGTCCATGCGAGTCAGATGGAGCACATCACCGACGGTGTCCATTGGTTCGGGCAACGGACCGAGCACCTCACGCTTCCATCGAGCCGAGTACTCGTGGTGATCCCAGAGGCCGTTCACGTCGACGAAGTACGGATCGAGGGTGGCGAAGTGCGTTGCTTCGACGTGCATGAAGAGCGCAGTCGCCGCACACATGAAGCACGGCTCGCGTGTCGTGTAGAGATGGAGACCATCGGCCTTGAATCGGTTCATCACCGCGAACGCGTTCATCTCGGCATGGGCCATGAAGTTCCCCGCCAGCACGCCGGGCTCGGTGCGAGGCTCGGTCGTCCGGTTGCGACCCCGAGCGACGACGTTGCCGGTCGCGGGCTCGACGAGCGCCGCTCCGATACCGAGGCTCCCGGCGCGCCACGACGTCCATGCCTCGTCGAAGACCGCCTTCCACGGCGGTGCGAGATCACCGAACCCTTCGATCCCCATCGAGCCAGCTTGCCATCTCCGCTGGCGACGTGACGGTGTCTTGCGACTAGTCTCGACCGACCAGCCTTACTTTGTAATGCTCTCTGTGCCAGGCTGGAGCGAATCCGGATGACCAGGAGTTCTCGATGACCGACACCGCACCAGCCAAGAGCGACGCTCCCACCAACAGCGACGAGGAGCTCCTCCAAATCGTCGTCCGCACTCCCGAGATGGAGATGGCCGAGATCGGGGCCGACGTCGGTGAGGCCAGCGAGCTCTCGATCGAAGAGATCAATCCGGTGAACGCGCACTTGTTCCGCGAGCACCGCCATCACGATCACTTCGCCCGCCTTCGGGCCGAAGACCCCGTGCACTTGAACGAGATCGAGACGGCCGGCCGGTTCTGGTCGATCACGAAGTACGACGACGTGCGAGCCGTCGACGGCAACTGGAAGGACTTCTCGTCCTCCGATGGCATCACCCTCGGCATCAAGATCGAGGATCTTCCGCCAGAGCCGGAAACGCCGATCACCACGTTCATCGCCATGGACCCGCCGGAGCAGACAGCACAACGCAAGACGGTTCGAGGGATCTCGGCGCCGAAGAACCTGCGCGATCTCGAGGACCTCATCCGCGAGCGCAGTGTGAAGGTGCTCGAAGACCTGCCAATGGACGAGGAGTTCGACTGGGTCGACACCGTGTCGGTCGAGTTGACCACGCTGCTGCTCGCCACGTTGTTCGACTTCCCGCTCGAGGATCGACGCAAGCTCACCCGCTGGTCCGACATCGTGTTCGCCATTCCCGAGCCGGGTGGCATCGTCGAGTCCCAGGAGCAACGGCGCGACGAGCTCTTGGAGTGCGTCCACTACTTCGATCGCCTGTTCCAGGAGCGTCGGGAAAACCCCGGGTTCGATCTCGTGTCGATGCTCGCCCACGGTGAGGCGACCAAGGACATGCCGCCGATCGCCCACCTCGGCAACCTGCTGCTACTCATCGTCGGCGGCAACGACACCACCCGCAACACCATGACGGGCAGCGTGTACGGACTCAACCAGTACCCCGAGCAGTACGACAAGCTCATCGCCGACCCGAGCCTCGTCGCCAACTTCGTGCCCGAGGTAATCCGGTGGCAGACGCCGCTGTCGTACATGCGGCGCACCGCGACCCGAGACCTCGAACTCGGCGGCAAGCAGATCAAGAAAGACGATCAGCTGCTCATGTGGTACATCTCGGCCAACCGGGACGAGGACAAGTTCCCGAACGCCGAGGCCCTCGACATCGAGCGCGAGAACGCCTCCGAGCATCTGTCGTTCGGCTACGGCGTTCACTTCTGCATGGGCAGCCGTCTCGCTGAGCTGCAGCTCCGCATCGTTTGGGAAGAGATCCTCGAGCGGTTCGAGCGCATCGAAGTGACCGGTGAGCCCGAGTTCGTCTTCTCGTCGTTCGTGAACGGCTACTCGAAGCTCCCGGTGCGGGTCTCGCGCAAGAAGTGAGCCGCTGACCCTCGGGTCCTTCGGTTCGAAGAAGAACCGCTATTCGAAGAGCGCGTTGACGAAGGCGTCGGGATCGAAGTCGATGAGATCGTCGACGCCTTCGCCGAGTCCGACGAGCTTCACCGGAATCCCGAGCTCGCTCTCGATGGCGAACACGATGCCGCCCTTGGCCGAACCGTCGAGCTTGGTGAGGACCACGCCGGTGACGTCGACAGCCTCGGCGAACACCTTGGCCTGACTCATGCCGTTCTGGCCGGTTGTGGCGTCGAGGACGAGGAGCACCTCGCTGACGTGACCGGGCTCCTTCGCCGCGACACGTCGAACCTTTGAGAGCTCGTCCATGAGGTTGGTCTTGTTCTGGAGCCGGCCGGCGGTGTCGGCGAGCACGACGTCGCAATCGCGAGCGACGGCAGCCTGGACGCCGTCGAAGATGACCGACGATGGATCGCCGCCCTCGTTGCCTCGCACGATCTCGGCGCCGGTGCGCTCGGCCCACATCGTGAGCTGCTCAGCCGCAGCGGCACGGAAGGTGTCGCCTGCGGCCATGAGCGGCGAGTGGCCCTCGGCCGCGAGACGCTTCCCGAGCTTGCCAATCGTCGTGGTCTTGCCGACGCCGTTCACGCCGACGAACAGCCAGACGTTGGTCTCGCCCTCATCGATCGTGAGCGAACGGTCCTTGCCGGCGATCTCGGCCTGCATCTCGGCCTTGAGCAGCTCGAGCACCTGCGCGCCGTCTTCGGCGCCCGCTTCCTTGGCCTTCGACTGGACCGACTCGAGCAGCTTCATCGAGGTCGAGACACCGACGTCGGCGCGAATGAGGGCTTCTTCGAGATCTTCCCAGGCCTCGTCGTCCAGCTTGCCGAGACCGACGAGTCCACCGAGGTAACCAGTGAACGCGGAACGAGCCTTGCCCAGCCGATCGAAGAACGACGGCTTGACGACCGGCTCTTCGACGACGGGCTCTTCGACCACCGGCTCGTCGATGACGGCCACATCGCCGACGTCGGCGTCACCGTCGACGAGGTCGGTCGGCTCGTCGAGGTCGACGGGGCGATCGATGACCGCGGTGGACCCCTCGCGAGGCTCCAGTTCGAGGTCACGACCACGACTTCGGGTGGCGACGAAGGCGCCACCGCCGATCACCACGAGGGCGACCACGACGATCAAGAGCAGTGTCAACGGGTCCATAGCGCCGCCAAGCCTACGAGCCGCGGGGGCCAGGCCCGCCGATGTGGTCGCTGTGTGTTGGTGTCGGGTGGCTGCGTGTTGGGTGGCTGACAAACGACGACGTCAAGGTCGACTACCGTCGCCCGCTGTGAGGAGGTTCCGCCCGTACGACGACGCCGCCATCGGCGCGCCTCTCCGGTGATCACCGACTGGACCCTCGCCATCGACTTCGGGACCACCTCGACGGTCACCGTGATCGGCGCGAACGGGCAACGGCCGCACGTGCTCGAGATCGGCGGCGACCGCCGGATGCCCTCCATCGTCTACATCGACGACGACGAGAGCGTGCTCGTCGGTCATGTCGCCGGCGGCCTCGCCATGAGCGACCCACGGCGCGGCATTCGAGGATTGAAGCGGCGCCTCGGCCACCCCACGCCGATCGTTCTGGCCGGACACGCTCACCGGGCTGTCGATCTCGTCGCCGAGATTCTTCGCTTCGCCCACGACGAGGCAGTGCGGCACCAGGGTTCGCCTCCATCGCGAACCCGACTCACCTATCCGGCCACATGGAGCCGCCCTCGACGCGCTGAGCTCCTCGAAGCGGCGGCAACCGCTGGGCTGCCCGACCCGTCGCTGATCGCGGAGCCGGTCGCCGCTGCCCTCACCTATGGCGAGACCGTCGGCATTCCCGACGGCTCCCACGTCGCCGTGTTCGACCTCGGTGGCGGCACCTTCGACACCGCCGTGCTCCAACGATCGGGCGAGACGTTCAAGGTGGTCGGCAAGCCGACCGGCGACGCCGAACTCGGCGGCGAACTGTTCGACGAGATCATCATGAACCACGTCGGGGATCAGCTCGACGAGTCGCAGTGG
>CALLIQ010000628.1 GCA_938008925.1 uncultured Acidimicrobiales bacterium | reverse complement strand
ACACGAGTCGCACCCCATGTTGGGTGTGCAGTGGCATCCGGAACGCCAAGGGCACGAGGGTCATGGCGTTCTGTTCGAGTGGCTGATCGAGTCGGCCCGGCGATGAGCGACACCGCGGCCGAAGCCCAGACCGAGACGGAGACTGAAACCGAGGCCGAGGCCGAGATCGAGATCAGCATCGAGACCGAGGCCGACGCGGAGATCCAGGCCGAGCCGGAGTCACGCGAGGCCGAGCGGCCGCGTCCGCAGAACCTCATCCCTGCGAGCCAACAGCTCAACCCAGCCCAGCAACAGATCATCGACGAGCTCGGCTCGACCGATCGTCCGAGCTTTCGCGACGACCTGCGCGATCACCTCCGTCACGAGCTCACCGAGTCGCTGACGCCGATCGCAGAAGAGGTCGAAGACCCGCCGCTGTTCGTCTCGAAGCGCAAGCTCAGCCTCATCCACGGATGTGAAGCGCGCTTCGTCGCCGATCAGTCGGCCGAGTTCGAATGGAACGTACCGGCGGCGCGAGGCACGGTGGCCCACAAGGCCATCGAGCTCCTCGTCGCTCGCAGAGGAAATCCGAGTCCGCTCGATCTCGTGAACGACGCCATGGCCCGGCTCGAGGCCGATGAGCGGAGCATCTCGAAGTTCTTGGCCTCTCTCACCGAGGGCGAGCGAGCCGACCTCGTCGGCCGTGTGAACGACCTCATCGCCGGGTTCGTCGAAACGTTCCCGCCGCTCAACCGGAAGTGGGTTCCCGTCGCGGAGTCTCGGGTTCGAGCCGACCTCTGCGACGATCGAGTCTCTCTGATGGGAACGGTCGACCTCAGCCTCGGCCGAGCGAGGGGCAGCGAGGCCGGCAAGGTCTTGATCGACCTCAAGACCGGACGCCCACAGCACGGCCACATCGAAGACCTGCGGTTCTACGCACTGCTCGAAACGCTCAAGCTGGGCGTCCCGCCCCGGCTGCTCGTCAACTACTACCTCGACGCCGGCGAGCCCCGAAGCGAAGACGTCACCGAAGATCTGCTCTGGTCGACGGCCAAACGAGTGGTCGACGCGGTGGCGAAACAGGTCGACCTCGCTCTCGGCAATCGTGAACCGACCGTCACCCCGAGTGGGGCGTGTCGTTTCTGTCCGGCGCTCGCCACCTGCGACACCGGCAAGCTGTTCCTCGACGAGCGCGACGCCCCCGTCGACTGAGGCGGGCTCGAGCCCGTCAGGGTCTCTGACTCAGAGAATCAGAGACTCAGAGCGAGCCCATCAGAGCGACACGACCATCTTTCCGGTGTTCGCTCCTTCGAGCAGGCCGATGAACGCGGACGCCGCGTTGTCGATGCCGTCGACGACCGTCTCCTCGTAGTGGAGTGACCCGTCGGCCAGCCAGCCGCCGACGTCGGCCACGAACGCATCGCGCATCGAGCCGTAGTCGCTGACGATGAAGCCCCGCAGCGTCAGCTGCTTCCCGATGGCCAGGGCGAGGTTGTTCGGTCCCGGTGCTGGTTCGGTGTTGTTGTAGACCGAGATCGCGCCGCACAGCGCGACCCGCCCGTACAGCTTGAGGGCGTGGAGCGCGGCCTGGAGATGGTCGCCTCCCACGTTGTCGAAGTAGACGTCGATGCCGTCGGGTGCGGCCGACAGCAACTGTTCGGTGACGGATCCCGAGCGGTAGTTGAACGCGGTGTCGAACCCGAGCGTGTCGGTGGCGAAGGCGACCTTGTCATCGGAGCCGGCGGAACCGACGACGAGCGACGCACCCTTCAGCTTGGCGATCTGGCCGACGACGGAGCCGACCGCACCGGCAGCCCCCGACACGAACACGGCATCGCCCTCGGCGAACGACGCGACCTCGAGCAGACCGGCGTAGGCGGTGAGCCCGGGCATGCCGAGTACGCCGAGGTTGGCCGACAAGGGCACGCCGTCGACGGCGGCGGCTGGCTGGGTCTGTGCGGCGGGGACGACGGCGAGTTCGCGCCAGCCGAGGCCGTGAACGACCAGATCGCCGACGGCCAGATCGGGGCTGTTCGACTCGATCACCTCGCCCACCGCTCCACCGGCGAGCGCTTCGCCGATCTGGAACGGCGGCGTGTAGGACTTGACGTCGTTCATCCGGCCCCGCATGTACGGGTCGACAGACATGAAGCGGTTGGCGACCACCACCTCGCCGTCAGCGGGTGCCGCAACGTCGACCTCGACGACGTCGAAGTCGCTCGGGACGGGCGCCCCATTGGGTCGGCTGGCGAGATTGACCTGACGGCTCGTGCGCTGTTCGCTCATCAACTGACCCTACGCCGTGTCGAGCGAGGAGGCCCGTCGGTACGGCGCTCGGCTCGCAGTTCGCAAGCCGACCAGACGTCAGGCCGACGTCAGGCCGGCGACAGCACGTCGCCGACGGCGATGGAGCCGCCGGACGAAACGAGCGCACCGATCGACAGCGTGCGGTCTCGCTCGGCGTTGATGTGCTTCAACAATTCGAGATCGCGGTCGAGACCCGGCTGGGGGCGAGTGATCATCACGCAGCGGTCGATGCGCTTGGTGACGTCGAGCTCGGCACCGCC
>CALLIQ010000627.1 GCA_938008925.1 uncultured Acidimicrobiales bacterium | reverse complement strand
CGAGACGAGCCGGATCCGAACCGGCACCGGCGTGGTGACGATCGAGACCGACGGCTTCGCGCCTCGCCTCCCCGGTAGCGATCCTCAGTACCTGGTCGGTGTCTCGCTCGACGACGTCGCACTCGACCGCACGTGGCTGACCGGTGCTGAGGTCCGCTCGGCCCGGTCGATTCGTCTTCGTCTGGCCGACGGCCCGTCCAACTGGGCCGAGTCGAGCCGGCCACCGTCGCTGTCGTCGACGGACCAACCCCCCACCACTGCCAACCCGCCAACCCCAGACCCTTCCTAGGAGATCACCGTGTTTCGTTCCGAGCCGACCCCGCACACGCCGTCAGCACTCGCGACCGACGAACAGCACCCGCTCGGAGTCGGGCGACGACTCGTGATCATCGTGCGGGCCGATCCAGTGATCTGTGGCCACTCGGGCGAGGCCCGCAATCTCGCCGAGGCCGCTCTGCTGCGCGGCTACGACGACGTCAGGATCGTGACCTGGCCCCTGGACGCCCTCGAGGCGCTCCCGCTCAAACCGCTCGATTCGGTCTTGCCGTACAGCCCGGGCATCACGGTCGAACGACCGGCCCCGGTCGGTGACTACAAGGTGCCGGACGGGCGATTCATCGCCGGCATGGTCGGTCGCCTCGTCGAGCTGTTCACCGACGGCGTGCCGACGGTGTGTCTGTCGCTCTATCTGACTCCCCATGCCAACGCGGCCATGGAGGCGCTCACCATCGCCCGTTCGCTCGATCCGACGATCGACGTCACGATGGTCGCCGAGGCGGTCGGATCCGACATCACGAACGTCGTCCGGAACTGCCTCGCCGATGGCGCCCTCGGCGCAGCCGCAGCGGTGTTCACCACCTACCTGGCTCACGATCGGTGCGTCGCGGTCTCGGAGTACACCAAGGAGCTCATCGTCGAGTCGGCGGAGCAGGTCGACGCCGCGCTCGGGTCCGACTTCGCCGATCGTTGTCGAGCCCGCGTCCGGATCTCCTATCCCGCCGTAGACAGCGCGGCGTTCACCGAGATCGACCCCGGCGACATCCGCCGAGCGCTCGAGAACCGGGGGCTCGGCGCCGGGTCCTATGCGCTCTTCTTGTCTCGCATCACGCCGGCAAAAGGCGTGGTCGACCTCATCCACGGCTATGCGCAGTCGGAGGCCAAGGAGCGAATCAAGCTCGTGATAGCCGGAACGGGCGCGGCTCGCATGGAGGCCATGGCGGTCGCCGCGGCCAGTGGATGTGGCGAGCGAATCCTCTTCTTCGACGATGTCGACGACGAGGAGAAGCGCCTCCTGATGGCTGGCTCTGCGGCCTATGTGTTGGCGAGCAAGCCAATGCCAGAGTTCGTCGAGACATTCGGCATCGCCCTGGTCGAGAAGATGCTCGCCGGCGGTGGCCCCGTCATCACGACCACAACGGGAGGCATTCCCGAAGCGGTCGGTGACACGGCCCTCATCGTCGAGGCTGGCGAGCCCGCCAGCATCACCAGCGCTCTCGACGCGGCGATCGTGGAGATGGATGCGGCCGAACGCGACGAGCGGGCGAACGCCGCACGCACCTACGCCATGCAGTTCGATCGCCTCTCGGTGTTCGACCGCCTCTTCGACGGCCTGCACCCGAGCGGTCTGCCCTCGAACGGTCCGCACTCGACGGCCGCCGACACGATCTCACCGGGAGAGACGGTGCACGACCTGACGGCTCCGCCGGAAGGACTCGCCGATCAGTCGATGCTCGAGCCGAGCTTGGCCTGATCCAGCTGAACGATTGTGGCCTGTCGGGGCGCTGTGGCCGTCACGGCGCTCCCGGCCAGGTCACGAGCTGTCCGCTGTCGGTTCCGACCGCGGCGAACAGCGACCCGTCGTCTCGCTGAGCGATCGCCAAGTTCGTCGACACGTTGCCGGGAATGTCGACCAGCGCTTCGAGCTCGGCCCCGTCGTTGGTTCGTCCGACGATCGCCAGCGAGGATCGATCCTGGGTCGGGATGACGAGTTCGAGGGCACCGTCTCCATCGGCGTCGAACACGGCGGCGAGATCGAGCAGCGTGGTGCCGATCGGATGCGAGGTGGTGTGGATCCCGCCCGTCGATGGGTCGAAGCGGCTCACCAGTTCGAGACGCGCATCGCCCCCCGACCGCTCGAGCCGGAACCATTCGACGATCCCGCCGATGTGCGGTGTCCGAACGACGACCAGTTCGGTCTCGCCGTCTGGTCCCGTCGGGCCGACGGCGATCTGGTGTCGCCACCGGTTGGTGGTGCCGATCGGCTCGCTCTCGGCGATCAGCTCGCCGTCGAGGCCGTAGGCGACGAGGCGCGCGCCGCCCGATCGGTTGGCCTGGGTCACGATGATCTCGTCGACACCGTCGTCGTCCAGATCGGCGAGCATGGCCGAGGTTCCCTCGACCACGTCGCTCTCGGGTAGGGCGATGTCGATCGTCTGCGACGGTCCGATGACCCGGATGGCGGCCGCTTCGATCCGGTCGCCGAGGGCGCCGTGTGGGTAGCGCTCGGTCGGCTCGACCAGAAGCACCGTGACGGTTCCGTTCGAGACCGGCACGGAGTCCGGGATCGCACCACCACCGTCTTCGGTGCCCGACACTCCGGTGAGGGCACCGAACCACGAGCGGCCAGTGATCGATGCGTAGCTCGCGTCATCGAACGCCGCGGGCCCACCGAGTGCCGTTCCGCCGGCTCCGGTGAGTGCATCGAAGCGTTCGGTGTCGATGACGATCGGCGTCCAGTTCGGCGGACCCGACGGGTCCCCAGCGTTCGCCACCGGCGCGAAGCCATCGACGATGCCGACCTGAGCGATTGTCGGTGATGCGGTGAGATCGAGCACACCGTCGTAGAGCCGATTGCCATCGCTCGGCGACGTGGTGAGCAGCGTTCCGCTCGCGCCGATCAGAACCGACGGCGCGCCTGCGACGTCGTTTCCAGTGCTGGGCGACTCGGGGTCGTCGTCTTGTTCCACCACCACCGATCCGCCGTCTGTGGATGTCACCTCGCCGTCAGAGACGATCGAAACCGACGGTTCCGTTCGCTCGCTCGCGCTGCACCCAGCGACGACGAGTGCGCCGGCCGCGATGAAGCGAACGATCGTGCGCGTCATCCTCGATCGATCATCAGTCGTCGAGCCACGACCCATGGAAGCCGAACGGCACGCGCTGAGGGAGTGCAACGGTCGCGACCGCATCGGCGCTCATGTCAGACGCGTCGAGCACGACGAAGTCCGAGCTGTCTCGCGTCTTGTCGTAGACGATGGTGAGGAGCCAGCCGTCGTCTTCGTTGACACCACCTTCGGCGGGAACGAACACGGCCTCGCCCGGGATGCGGTCGTTGCCGAAGCGGTGCTCAGCGGCTTCGCCGGTTTCGAGGTCGTACTTCACGATGGCGTTCTGCTCTTGGAACGAGCTGTCGGCGTAGCCGTAGCGGTTGGGAAGCCCGACGAGGTGCTCGGCGACGCGGGGGAACTCGATCTGTCGATCATCCAGGCCGGCCTCGGCGACCGCTCCGGTGTCGAGGTTGAGGGTCCACCGGTACAGCTCGGCGTCGTTGTTGAAGTTGGTCGACCCCTGCTTCCAGAGCTCGGGGTAGCGGGCGGTGTCGATGACGACCTCTCGCTCGCCGCGATCGTTCGTCGCGTCGAAGGAGTTCATGGGATGGAAGACGTAACAGGGATCGACGTCGAACCACGTGGGCTGGGTGTTCACCGCGCCTCGCTCCATCACGCCGACCCGAGCGCCGTAGTCGTCGTCCCAGCGGTACGGCATGCCTCCCTTCATGGCGAGGTCGAGGTCGAACACGACGGGAAGGTCCATGAAGATCACCTGCGTTTCGGTGATGGAGAAGTCGTGGATCATCGTCGGACCCGGGACGTCGATCGCCTCGCTCTGCACGAGCTGCCCGGAGGCATCGACCCGGTGGTAGGTGAGGTAGGGCTCGAAGAACCCGTATCCGAAGAAGTGCATTTCGCCGGTGATCGGACAGATCTTCGGATGAGCCGTCATCGCCGTGTCGAGCTCCCCGCCGAAGTCGTGAACGCCGATCGTGTCGAGCTCGGTCGACAATTCGCACGGAAAGCTGGACTCGACCAGCGCCAGGAGCTTGTCGGCGTGGCGAACGATGTGGGTGTTGCTGACACCGATCGTACGGTCGACCGTGCCGTCGTCGCCGATCATCTTGGCGTCCGGCTCGTTGAGGGCGCGGGTCTGGACCCAGCGGTTCCGGTACCACTCCGCGTTGCCGCCCGACAGCCGAAGCCCGTGGATCATGCCGTCGCCGGCGAACCAGTGTGGCGACCAACCCGACTTGGGGTTGGCGCCGTTGCGGACGTAGTGACCGTTGAGCTCGGGAGGCAACGAACCGACGACCTCGAGGTCGTGGGCGGTGACCTCGTCGAAGACGGGTGCGTAGTTGCCGCGAAGATGGAACGGCTTCTTCGCCTCGGTCTGGTCAGCCTGCGGAGGGTTCTCGGTGCTGGTCACCCGACCAGGTTTCCAGCTTCCAGGCGATTTGCCACATCAGCGGTCGACCGAGTTCGGCTCCCGAGGCTGGCGCCGTGGTTGGGAGCGAAGATGTCGTCGCCGTGTCGAAACCGAGTCGTTCGGCCCAAATTTCTGTCGTTGGGCAACCGATCGTCCAACCGGCACGTCAGACCGAGTACCCGAATCGACCGGGTGCTCGAAACCAACCGGCTCACGCCACGACCTGAAACCAGTCCCATGACATCCAATCGCACGATCATCTCGCTCCTCCTCGCCGTCGGGCTCGCCGCTTCTGCATGCGGCAGCACCGGCGAGGAGGCGACTCCGGCCTCGGTCGACGTGACCGTCTTGTCCGACGATGGGACCTCGGACGATCCGTCGTCCGATGACTCGTCCGGCGACGAGGCGACCGGCGATGCCGATTCGGGCGACGCCGAGCCCGACGACGCTGGATCCGACGGTGGGGGCGAGCCCGACGAGGTCGACGGCTCTGACGACGACGGTGGGAACGCCGACTCGAACACGGACTCCGACGAAGCCGACGGTGCCGATGAGGGTTCGCCGCTCGACTTCGGACCGACGGCGGGAACGCCCCTCGACGTGGTCGGCGTCCGATCGGACGACACGCTCAACTTCCGCTCCGGCCCCGGAACGCAGAACGAGGTGCTCACCACCGTCGCCCCGCGAGCCGCCGTTGACATCACGGCGACGGGCGAGGCCTGGCAGTTCGAGACCTCGATCTGGTGGAAGGTCACCGTCGACGGGCAGGAGGCCTGGGCCAACCAGCGATTCCTCGCACCGCTCGGCAACGTGATCGACATCACCGACGACGTGCGGGCGTCGATCTCCTCCGACCGTGCTGACACGATCGAGGAGCTGGCCATGCGAGTGGCCGAGTCACGAGCCGACACCGACCCGGCACCGTCCATCGTCGTCATCGGCGAGCCCGAGGCACTCGACGCGATCGGCGGGCGCATGGTGATCGACGTGCTCGGATTCCCCGACGACTCCGTGCACGGCGAACGTCTCGTGATCACGGTGACGTTCGGTCGAGAGGAAGGCTCGGACACGGTCGACTTCGTCACCCTCGACCGCGTCGATGCGCTCGCCGTGTGCGCCCGAGGCCTGAGCGACGGGCTCTGTCTCTGACGCCGGGCTCTCACCTGGAACCGATCGTGCAGCTGTCCTCTGGGGACGGTCGCACCGCAACGAGTAGGGTCCGAGGGTGCAGCCGATCGAGCAACATCAAGCCTTCCACCGAGCGGCGATTCTGCTCAAGAAGGCCGCCCAGATCGGCGGGAAGCTCGACATCCAAGGGACGGTCACGCTCGACTCGAAACGGCCGGTTCTGCTGGCCGCGAATCACCGCTCGCTTCTCGACTTGTGTGTCGCTCTGGCCACCGTTGATCAGTTCGGCTTGTCGTGTCGGTTCCTCGTTCGGGCCGACCTCATGGAGACGGGCCCAGGAGCGAAGTTCCTCCACGGCATCGGGTGCATTCCCGCCTCGCGTGACACGAAGGAGTCGGCCGAGGCGACGGCGATCGAGACCCTGAAGGCCGGTCAGCTCGTCGGCCTGATGCCCGAGGGCGGGATCCCGAAGCGGGATCAGCTCGTCGACGGTGTCGGCCAGCCCCGCCCTGGCTTGTCCCGTATCGCCCTGGCGACCAACGCACTCGTCGTGCCGATCGCGTTCTCCGGGACCGAGCACGTGTGGCCCCGCGACCGAGCACCGAAGGTGCAGTTCCCCCGGCCCGAGGTGCGCGTTCGCATCGCGAAACCGATGGAGTTGCCGGGCGATGACCACGACGTGAATGCGGCGGCGGTGATGGCCACGATCTCATCGATGCTCGACGGCCGTTGATCCGTGGAACGGCCCCCGGGAGGGAGATAGTGATGCCGGCCGAGACGCCCATCCAGATCACGAGTGAACGGGTCCGTCCCCGCGACGCCGAGCTCTCGGTGACCCTCGCCGATGGCGGCGGTCCACTGATCGTGCTGGTCCATGGCTGGCCGGAGCTCGCCTACTCGTGGCGTCACCAGCTTCGGCCTCTCGCCGAGGCCGGCTATCGGGTGATCGCTCCCGACATGCGCGGCTACGGGGCGAGCGACTGCCCGGCCGAGGTGGCCGATTACGACATCATGGCGCTCGTCGGCGACGTCGTCGGGTTGATCGAGCACTACGGCGACGGGCAGCCCGCCTTGGTCGTCGGCCACGACTGGGGCTCGCTCGTGTCGTGGCCGTTGTCGGTGATGCGGCCCGACCTGCTCGCCGGCGTCGCCTGTCTCTCCGTCCCGTACTTTCCCGCCGGGGAGCAGAGTCTGATCGAGCGGCTCCGAGCCAATGTGGGTGATGGCTTCCACTACATCCTCCATTTTCAGGAGGAGGGCGTGGTCGAGGCCGAGTTCGACCCCGACCCGATCGGTGCCATGCGAGAGATGCTGTGGCTCGGCTCAGGAGAGGCTGCCGAGGCCGGAGAACGACTGACCGCGGCCGACGATGCCGACCGCACGTCGATGTTGCGTGGCGGCGCGTTTCCTCTGCCGTCGTGGTTGACGCAGGGCGATCTCGATGCCTATGCCGCGGCATTCGCTCGCACGGGATTTCGGGGCGGCTTCAACTGGTATCGCAACCTCCACCGCAACCACTCGCTCATGAGTCCGTGGCGAAACCGACCCGTCGATGTGCCGGCGGCGTTCATCGCGGGCGACCTCGACTCGGTCCTCACCGCGACCGGGGAGGTCGGCCCGGACCACCCGATGCTCGTCGTCCAGCGAGCGTTCGTCGCCGACCTCTCGGTCACGATGATCGAGGGCGGCGGGCACTGGATCCAGCAGGAGAAGCCAGACGAGGTGAACGCGGCGCTGCTCTCGTTCTTGGAACGGATCATGCCCGCGACGCGCTGATGTCGGATTTCAAAGAGGCGCCGTTCTTGGCCCCGCGTCAGCTCTCGTTTGGCAACACGTCATCGTGGGTGGGGCCGTCGTGCTCTCGTTGAGGGAAGAGGTCCACCGGTTGAACGCGACGTGTATTCGGAACGCGGCGTTCGTGCAGCGGCTAGACGATTCCCATG
>CALLIQ010000626.1 GCA_938008925.1 uncultured Acidimicrobiales bacterium | reverse complement strand
GGTCGGTCGTGTCGAAGGGGTCGAATGGGGGAGTGGTGTCGTCGACCTCCACGCCGGTGGCTTCCTCCGCCGTCGTGATGTCGCCCGGCACGAGGCCGCATGCGCTGGCGATGATCGAGAGTGCGGCGAGGCCGGCAATCGCTTTGAACCGGGTGGGCGCCTTGAACCGGATTGGCGCGTTGAACCGGACTGGGAGGGGGAACGAGCGTCGCCGTGAGGTGGCAGCCGGGATCGAGGGAGAGCGAGGCATGTGCTGTGAACCCGATCGCGGGGGCCCGGCATTCCGGCTGTGGCTCCCGAGCTCGCAGACCTGTCGGGGTCGTGGTCGCGGATGCGCAGCATTCGCGAGGTCGCTGACTTACAGTGTCAGGCCATGACCGACGTCGATCACACGAAGCCGATCGCGGACTGGGCGACCGAGTTCGATCACACCCATCCCGAGTACGGAGCGAAGGCCCCCGAGATCTGGGACGACCTGCGCGAGCGGTGCCCGATCGCCCACAGCGACGCCTTCGGTGGCATCTGGTTGCCGACGCGCCACGAAGACATCTCCGCCATCGCCTCCGACCCGGAGCACTTCTCGTCGCGCGGCGCCGTGGTGTTCGCCGAGCGACCCGAAGAGCCGGCGCCTGTCGGTTTCGCACCGCCGATCACCTCCGACCCTCCGTTCCACGCCATCGCCCGTCGGCTTCTGCTCCCCGCGTTCGCGCCGAAGGCGATCGGTCCGTGGGAGGCCGCCACCCGCACGATCTGCAACGACCTGCTCGACACGATCCTCGACGCCAAGGTCGAGGGCGAGCCTCTGTCGATCGACGGCGCCGTCGCGTACGCCCAGCACATCCCGGTGATGGTCATCGCGGACATGCTCGGCGTGCCCAAGGAAGACGGCGACATCTTCCGCGGCTTCATCCATCGGATCATCGAGAACCCGGGCGCCGACCACGACATCGCCGAGGAAGACAGTTTCGACTTCTATCTCGATCGAGTGATCGCAGAGCACGCCGAGGCGACCGAGAAGCGGGGCGACCTCGTCGACTTCCTCCTCGAGATCGAACTCGACGGCAACAAGCTCGCCCCGGAGCACGTTCGCGGCACCGTGGCTCTGCTCCTGATCGCCGGGATCGACACCACCTGGTCGTCGATCGGCGCAAGCCTCTGGCACCTGGCGAACAACCCGGGCGACCGCGCCCGCCTTGTGGCCGAACCCGAACTGATCGACACCGCCGTCGAGGAATTCCTTCGCTTCTATGCGCCGGTCACGATGGCCAGGCTCGTCGAGAAGGACCACGAGTTCGGCGGCTGTCCGATGAAGGCCGACGATTGGATGCTGCTGCCGTTCCCGGCTGCGAACCGCGACCCGGAAGCGTTCGAGAACGCCGATGAGTTCATCATCGATCGGGCTCGCAACCGCCACGCTGCGTTCGGTCTCGGCATTCACCGATGCATCGGTTCCAACCTCGCTCGCATGGAACTCAAGGTGGCGATCCAGGAGTGGCTCGCCCGGATTCCCGAGTTCGAACTCCACGAGCCAGACACCACGCGCTGGTCCGCCGGTCAGATTCGCGGCCCGCGGGAACTCCCCCTCACCGTCCTCGGTTGAGGTTCGACGGGGTCGCCGTAGCGTGACTTTCTGAGCTCTTCATCGCCCCCATCAGGAGCCGAATCGGCAACCCAGCCAGACGGGCCGCGACGCCGGCCACCGGTCTGGTTCATCTTCTGCGTGTCGGTCGCCGGGATCTTGGCGAACACGACCATCACGCCGAACATCCCCGACATCCTCAGCGATCTCGGCCAACCGGATTCGCGAGCGGGACTGCTGGTGGCGGTCGGGCCTCTTCCCGGCGTCGTCGTGGCTCCGATTCTCGGGGTCCTCGCCGACCGACTCGGGCGGCGCAAAGTCCTGCTGCCCTGTCTCGTGTTGTTTGCTGTCTCCGGTATCGGAGCCGCGTTCTCACCGACGTTCGGCGTGTTGTTGGTGATGCGGTTCCTCCAAGGGCTCGGGTCCGCTGGTCTGATCAGCCTTGCGATCGTGATGATCGGCGACCACTGGACCGGGCTCGATCGCACGCGGCTGATCGGCCGTAATTCGGCCGTCATCACGGTCTGCCTGGCTCTGCTTCCCGCCATCTCCGGTGGGATCGCGGAGATCGCGAACTGGCGGTGGGCGATCGGCCTCTCGTCGTTCGGTCTCGTCGTCGCCGCCATCGGCGCTCAGCGGTTGCCTGCGGTGACCCCGGACCGCAGTCGCACCGTCGGCGAGCAGATCTCGGGAGCGGTGGCCGTGATTCGCCAGCCACTGGTCTTGGCGGTCGTCGTCGCCGGCGTCGTGCTGTTCGCAGTGATCTTCGGCGTCTTCTTGACCACCTTGCCCGTTCACCTCGAAGAGCAGTTCGGTCTCGGCCCGGGCATGCGCGGTCTCGTGCTCTCGGTGCCCGCGATCGGGTCGACGGTTGCCGCGTTCAATCTCGGTCGCGTTCGTGAACGGTGGCGCATCAAGCCGGTGCTCACCGGGGCTGGCGCTCTCGTGTGCTTCGCCTGCCTCGGCGTCGGGCTCGCACCGACGATCCCGATCGTCCTCGCGGCGTCGATCATCTACGGGTTCGGTGACGGCGCCGGCATCGCGACACTTCAGGACGTCGCGACCTCCGCCGCACCAGACTCCCAGCGGGCATCGGTGATGTCGGCGTGGGTGGTCGCCGTCCGGCTCGGTCAGGGTGTCGGCCCGTTGTTCTTCGCCGCCCTGTTCGCGGCCACCTCGACCCAGACCGCCATGGTCGTCGGAGCCGGGTTGTTCGCCGTCCTGTCGGTCTTCTTCATGTTCGGCCCGATCGACGAGGCCGGCGTGGAACGGGCAGCGTCGAGCTGACGCGCCCAGCGTCGAGCTGACGCGCCCAGCCTGCAGCTGATTCGAGCGCTCATGCACTTCACCGGGGACTCACAGCTGGTTCACAGACTCGCCGCCGATGGTGGGCCTATGAGAGCGAATCCCCACCGTGAGCTGCCCGTCCGACGAATCGGATCCTTGTTCGTCGCGATCGCAATCGTCGGAACCGCCATTGGTTCGACGAGTCCGTCTGCCTCCGCCGACACTGCGACGACCGCCGCGAGCACTGGCACGATCGACGACCTCATCGACGATCTCGCCGAGTCACCGTTCGCCGGTTCGACCGGCCGAGCGGGCGAAGTGCTGCGGCTCTACACCACGGTCTTTCTTCGACTACCCGACCAGGAGGGCTTCGACTACTGGGTCGACGGCACCGACTGGGAGCTGCGTCGGATGGCGGCGTTCTTCGCGTCGAGCGACGAGTTCGCTGCCACCTATGGTGCGCTCGACGATCGGGGCTTCGTCGAGCTGATGTACCAGAACGTGCTCGGTCGCCCTGGTGAGGACGAGGGCGTCGAGTTCTGGATCGGCATCGCCGGCTCGGTCGGGCGCGCCGAGGTGGTCATCGGGTTCAGCCAGTCGATCGAATACATCGCTCGCACCACGGTCGATCCGGTCGCCACACCGACCGAGCGGCCCGAGGACTGCGCCGGCGTCGCCGCGGTGTTCGAGACCCGCGGGTCGGCAAACGCGAGCCTCGCCGATCCCGAGGTGTCGGCCACCTGCAATGGCGACACCGTCACCGTCACGTCGAATGGCATCCCGGACTACACCTACATCCAGACCTCCCCCGGCGACCCCCGAGCACAGGACTACACCTTCACCTTCCCGGCCGAGCCGTCGCCAGCGTCGTCGACCACCGACGTGCCGCTCCTCGGCCCTGCCGCCGTGGCCGTCAACGGCGTCCCGATCTACGGGCCGACCGAAGGCACCGGTGGAGACGTGTTGTCCCTTGGCGGTGCCCTCAGCGAGTGCGGAAGCCACAACGGCCCGACCGGCTTTCACATGCACCTGTTCGGAACGAGCGAGGTGACCGACTGTCTGTACTCACCCGTCGAGGTCGAAGCGGGGCCGCAGCTGGTGGGCTACGCCTTCGACGGCTACCCGATCTACACGGGCAACGACATCTACACGTCGTCGTGGCAGCTCACCGATGCGTCGCTGTTCGCGACCGACACCTGGGCTGCGCACTCCTACGTCGAGGGCTCGGGCGACCTCGATGAGTGCAATGGCCGAGTCGACGAGAACGGCGATTACGCCTACTACACCACCGATGCGTTCCCGTACGTGCTCGGTTGCTACGTCGGCACAGCGAACGTCGCGGCTGCCGGCGGCGGGCCGGGGCGCTGACGCGAGCCGGACGCGTCCCAGGCGATGGCGCGAGCCGGAGCTCGGGTCAGGCGCCGGGCCGGCGAATGAGCACGCTGATCTGGCGGCCCTGTGCCAACAACACGCCGTCGGCGCTCCACACGTCGGTGTCGGTGTCGACATAGCCGTCGAACGAGACCGTCGACCGATTGTGGACCGCGACCCATCCGACATAGGGCTCGGTGAGGTCGGCGGTGATGTGGCTCGTGAGATCGACCGTGCTCGGCACGTATGCGTCGAAGCCGGTGCGGGTCATCGGGGCGGGGATCCAACAATCGGTGAGCGCCACTGCGAGGGCGACGTCGACCGGGGCGTGATCCTCCGTGCGAATCCACCCACCGGTGACGGAGCGACCGGGCGTCGCGCCAACGCCCTCACCAACGGCGTAGCGAGTGTCGTAGCGGGACCGCACGAAGGTCGGATCGTCGACGGTCTCGCGAGCGAGTGAGTCGGGCGGTGGGAAGTCGGGGGGCGTGCGGTCGAGATAGCGGAGCTCGGGTGCGTCGGTCGGCTGCGTCGTACCGATCGCGGCGCGGACGGTGACCAACGCCTTGCCGTCGCGGGCCATTGTGGCATCCACGACCGACAACGATCGGCCCAGGCGAACGGGCTCGATGGTGATCTGAGCCGGGCCGGCGGTCGGCGGCCGGAGGTAGTGCGAGGTCAGCGAGCGCAAGCGAGGTGCCGCTCCACCCTCTGGCGCAAGACC
>CALLIQ010000625.1 GCA_938008925.1 uncultured Acidimicrobiales bacterium | reverse complement strand
CTCATCTACGACGATCGAGCCACCTTCCGGTCTCGAGCGCTCGCCACCGTCGGCCAGCCGATCGTGGTCGACGGCAGGTCGGGTGGTGACGAGGATCGCGCTGCGACTCGGGCGCTCACCGAACGAATCGGCGAGGCGCTGGCTGAGGTGGCGCCGACCTGGGCGAACTGGGAGGCACACGACGATGCCAACGTCGCCGCTCGTCTGCTCGTGGCCGACGATGCCGACGTTGCCTTGGGCCCAACGCTCGTGGCCCTGAACGCAGCGGTCGATCTCGGAGGGCCCGAGGCCGACGAGCTCCGCCGAGCGGTGCACGACCTGGAAGCGGAGGCGGCCCGCCACCGACTCGACATCGACACGGTCGTCGACCAACCGAGAGAGCGCCTCGGCTCGTTGGCGTTCTTCTCGCTGATCAAGACGATGTTCTGGGCTCTGCCGGTGTGGGTCGGGCGACTGCTGAACTGGCCACCGTTCACGCTCATCGGCCGGCTGGCGAAGCGGCAAGACCTGAACTTCCAGGCGTCGTTCAAGATCTTGGCCGGCGTGTTCGCCTACCCGCTCTGGTGGATCGCGTTGGCACTGATGGGCGGAGTGATCATCCATCCGGCAGCGAGTGTTCCCCTGCTCGTCGGCGCCCCGATCCTCGGGTATCTGTCCGCCCGACACTCGGCTCGGTTGCGACGGTTCCGCAATCGCCGAGCGGTGCGATCGACCGATGGCGAGCACGACCTCGCAGCGCTGCGAGCCATCGTCGTCGAACGAGCTCGACCGCTGGCTGGCTGAGCGACGAGAGGGCTGAGCCAAGAGAAGCCTGAGTTGGTCAGGCCGCGGCGGTGAGCATCTCGAGTTCGCTGACGCCGTACTCCTCGAAGGGGCAGCCGCAGGAGAAGAGCTGCCAGTCGCACTTCGGACACCGCGCCACGTCGCATCCGAGGTGGTGGTGCTGGCCCCGCTCGCATCCGCAATCGCCACAACGACTGGCTTTGGTGGGCCAGCTCGGTTCGTAGCCGAAGGGTTTGCGGGCGTAGGTGACACCGCCGAGGTTGAGCTCGTCGATGACGCAGCCGGTTGCGGTTCTCATGTCTTGCTTGCAGTCGATGCAGTTGGCCATGACTCCACCATGACGATGAGGTGTGACAGTCACCTCGGCAGCCACGTGGGCAGTGACCTGGGCAGTCACCTGGGCGGTCACCTGGAGACCGCCATGCCGACCGCTTGCGTCCGCGTCTCAACGACGCTGATCGCCTAGACCATCGCCATGGTTGTGCGCGTAGTGGGCCGGCGTTGTTTCGTCGCGCTGATGTTGGTCATCACCTCCCTTGGCTTCGTCGGGAACCCGGCGTCGGCGGCGGCGCCAGCCACGTTCGAGGAGCTCGTCCAGACACCGACGTTGCACCGTGGGCACTCCGAGGTGTTGCGTCTCTACTTCGCCGTGCTCGATCGGACACCCGAGGTCGACGGCGCACAGTTCTGGCTCGAGGCCTACGACTCCGGCGAATGGACGACCCGCCGAATCGCTGCGTTCTTTGCAGAGTCGACCGAGTTCCGGGCCACCTACGGCGACGACGTTGCGAACGAGGACTTCGTTCGGATCGTGTACGAGAACGTGCTCGATCGAGCGCCCGACGACGAGGGGTTCGCCTTTTGGTTCGAGCAGGTCGAGGCCGGGATGTCTCGAGCCGAGATGATCCTGTTGATCTCGAACTCCCCGGAGTTCATCAATCGGATCCCGCTCCCGGGTGATGCCCGAGCCGACACCGGCCCGTTCGCCCGAACCACCGACTCGGTCCTCGCCTACTTCGATGGCGTCGCTCGACTCAGCGGCAGCCCCGATCCGGCCCTGGCCGCGCCCGACTCCGCAGCCGAAGACTTCGCGAACTACGTGTTCGCCGTCGTCGTCTACCTGAACGACCACGACGACGGCACGATCCTGAACCCGACCCAGCGAACGGTGACCAACACGAGCGTCGACTACACGCCCGGTCTCGCCCTGTACGACCAGATCCGGGTCGAGGACGGCCTCGTGGCCGACTTCGCTCTCAACGGTCTGCTCGTCAGCCGGTCGATGGGTCGTCAGCCCGACCCGTTGACCTTCGGCGATGCCATCGTCACCCGTTCGGTCGCGTTGCAAGACGGCGGTTCGGTCGCCATGGCGGTGTTCGTGACCAACCAGGGTGACTCCGTCCTCACCGTGCAGAGCGATCTCGCCGTGTGGACCTCGGGAGGCTCCAGTTTCACCCCGCCGGTGCTCGGCACCGACGACACGTTCACGATTGCGCCAGGCCAAGGGCGTTCGTTCTTCACCTTGTTCTTCATCGACGACGAGGGCGCCGACTTCATTCCGGGCACGTTGCGCATCCCGATGTCGAATGGGTCAGGATCCTTCGATGCGGAGTACGCCATCGACTGATCGGACCCGGCACTGATGGGATTCCTGTTCTTCCTCGTCATCGTCGCCGTGATCGGCGGCGCCGTCTATTACTCGACGGTGCACGGACACAAGGTCGAGTCGACGGCGTGGGCCTCGGTCGCCGGACACCTCGGACTCGGCCACCGACCCGGTGGCCCGTTCAACAACGACATGGCCATGTGGGGTGAGATTCGTGGGGTGCAGCTGAGCGTGAGCCCGACCTCGAGGGGGAGCGGCGACAGCCGGGAGCGCTACACCAAGTTCTCCCTGAGCTACCCGGCGGTCGGACCGCGTGTGGTGCTGCGCAAGCAGAGTGCGATGTCGCGATTCACGAGGATCTTCAGCTCGCAAGAAGACCTCGTCATCGGCTCGCCGGGTTTCGATGACCGGGTGCTCATCGAGGGCGATGATCCGGTGGCCATCGATCGGTTTCTGAGTCCGGCTCGCCAGAGCGTGGCGCTCGCTCTGCTGGAGCGTGAGCAGTTCGTGACGATCACCAACCGGTCGATCGAGCTCGAGCGCCGAGGTCGGATGTCCGATCCGCATGAGCTCACGGCGACGGTCCGGCACCTGGTCGACATGGCGCTCGTGATGAGCGCGCCGACCGAGGTCGATCTCGCACTGGAGAAACAGGCGGCCGGCGATCTCGACGAGGCGATCGGGGATCTGCGGGCGATCAACGATCGGTTCGCCGACGCCGAAACGCCGAACACGTTCACCCAGATGTTGGAAGGGGAGGCCGTGCTCGCGACCGGCGACGGCGCGGCTGCCGCAGAGGTGTTTCGTTCGATCCCGGCCGGCGGTGAACTCCAGGCCGAGCAGTGGCTCGATGTCGCCGAGGCCCACCCCGTTCCCCCGATGCCGCCGCCGTCGGAGGCTGGCGTTGCATCGGTGCCCCCTGTGCCGGCCTCCTCGGTGGCGGCCGAGCCGGAGATGCCCACCCAGCCCACCATCGTCGGGCCGACCGTGGAAGCGACCATCGACGACCTACTCAAGTCCAACCGCACGGGCTCGGAAACCGAAGACCGATTTCTCGAGCGCTACGCCGGGGCGGTCGTCCGGTGGTCGGGGACGGTCGATGGCGTTCGGCCCTACCGCTACGACAGCGACTTCGAGGGCGAGGGCACTCGGGCGGTCCTCACCATCGGCAGCCTGGGTGACGGCGTGCTGATCACCAATCGTGTGCAGGCCGTCGTGCAGCTCCCGCCGGATGTTGGTCTTCGACGAGGTGACGAGCTCACGGTCTCGGGCACGTTGGTTCGACTCGATCGCTACATGCGGAACTTCTACCTCGCGGACGCCGCTGTGATTTGAAGGCCTGCGGTTTGAGAGCCGGTGGTTCGAGATGGCGACCTTTCCCGCTCGCTGCGACGGAGATCATCACCAGGCATCACCATTGAGCAATCACGACGTATCGTCACGTCGAGTCGGGCGACTGAGTTGGAGGAGCAACGGAAGTGTCCGAACTGGAAGGCCCGGAAGTCGTGGCGCTGGTGCGTGCGATTGCGCTCGACCCACGTCATGCCAAGCTTCGCTGGCAGGCGGTGTCGCTGGTGGTCGAGCGTTCGCTGACGTCGTCGACCATCTCGGGGGTCGCCGGTTTCGTCTACCTCGACGACGGCACCTGGCAGCTCGCGCAGACCGAGATCGATGACGTCGCCGAGATCTATGTCGGTCTCATCGCCTCGGGGCGATGTCGAGAGAACTGGATTCGGTGCCTGTTTCAAGTGGTGCGACCGTCCGGTGCGAGTCGTGTGTATTTCGAGCTCGACGATCCGGACCGTTGGCCGGTCGTTCCTCCAGGGACCGATGCCCAAGCGGAGTCGCTCCGTCCCGATTTCGTGTGAGTGGCCGGTGCGCTGATTCGGTCTGAATCGGTCGTCTTCGGCTGACTGTCACACCCCGGTGTCATGATGTGGTGTGTGAGGTTCTGGGCCTGATTCGTCGGGTTCGGTCCGATCGTTTCTTCCCCTTTTCGCAGCGTTCGTTCGTGTGGTTTCGCTGCCGACAACTCGTGGTCACTGACTTCGGTGACTGTTGGCCTGTGTGGCTGTTGGCGTGGAGAGGGGTGTGTGGTGTTCGAGAGCGGTTCGGAGCTGACGAGCGATGCCGTCGCATCCTTGCGGGCAGCCATCGATGAGGTGGCCGGATTGTGGACACTGACGATGACGCCCGACGAGCTGCACGGCCTTCTGGTCGACCTGGTTGCGGCCCGAACGTCGCTGGATGCGGTCGTGTGCGGCGTCACCACCGCGGCAGACCGTGCCGGGGTGCAGACCGTGATCGGTCAGCGGTCGTTGCCGGCCTCGATCGGGGCGACCGCGAACGTCGACCCCGCAACCGTGGCCCGTGATCGCCAGCTGGGCCGTTGGGTCGACGACTACCCCGAGTTTCGGGATGCGTTCGCGGCCGGCGTGTTGAGCCGACGCCATATCGAGGTGTTGTCGAGGGTCGACAACCCACGCACCAGCGCTGCGTTGTTCGACGCGCAGGACTACCTGATCGCCGCCGCTCGTGACTGCACATGGCGCCAGTTCAAACAAGCCGTCCGCTACTGGGAACTCGCCGCAGACCCCGACGGCACCGAACCCGAAGCCCAACGTCAGAAACGACGGGGATCGATCCTCACCCTCGCCGATGGGACCGTGAAACAAACCACCTACCACGAGCCCATCACCGGGGCGGCGGTCAAGAACGCCGTCGAAACACGGGCCAAGCAGTACTGGGCTGAGGACCAACGACGCGCCGGACACGACCCCGAGTTCACTCCGCGGACCCATGCGCAACGCATCGCGGATGCGTCAGCCCAGCTGCAGATCGAC
>CALLIQ010000624.1 GCA_938008925.1 uncultured Acidimicrobiales bacterium | reverse complement strand
GGCCTACTTCCTTCGAGCGCCCGATGACGAGGGCTTGCAGTTCTGGACATCGACCGGGCAGCCGCTCGCATCGATCAGCCAAGCCTTCGCCGAAGGCCCAGAGTTCTCGGCGCGCTACGGGGCGCTGTCGAACCGGGCGTTCGTCGAGCTCGTCTACGAGAACGTGATCGGACGCGCCGGCGAGGCGGAGGGTGTGAACTTCTGGACGTCGAACCTCGACGGCGGCGGCTCACGAGGCTCGGTCATGGTCGGCTTCAGCGAGTCGCCGGAGTTCATCGGACGATTCCGCGCTCTGCGAGGCGGCTGAGACCAAGGCGGCAGAGACCCGAACTCTGTGCTCAGGCCGGGTTGTGTTCGTCAACGCTTGGAAGACCGGCGAGGGCTTCGTTGATCAGGCGCTTTTGTCGAACCAGCTCAGTCGGCTCGAGGCGTTCGAGTGTCTCGACGGCGAGCCGACGGGCGTGTGCGTTGTCGCCAGGACGGCCACGCCGATTCAGAAGCCTGAGTAGCTGGACCGTGGCGTAGGCCGCGTCCATCACGAAGTCGAGCGAACGGCTCGTTGCGATCACATTCAGATGGAGCTCGATTGCGCGATCAGAGTCACCGCGAAGCTCGGCCAGAAGTCCGAGGTAGTAGTCGACCGCGGCGACGTAGTTGAGGAAGATGGAGGGAATGGCGAGCCCGGTCGCCGGTCGGAGCATGTCCCAGAAGTCGTCGGCGAGGTCGACCAGGCCAGCCTCCCAAGCCGCTTGGATCAGCGTGGGAACTTGACTGAGCGACGTCGTCGCTGGCGCAAGCTCGCTGATCAGCGCCTGGTCGGGGGGCCCGAGCCTCACATGCGGAATCAGCCTCACGTAGCTGTCATCGGCAACCTGAGCGTCTTCCAGTTGGGCGTCGACGTCATCGACGGCGTCCTGCTCGTACCGCTCCCAATGGGCGCGGTAGGCCCGAAAGCCAGGGGGATAGTCCCGGCCGAGAGCCCGCTCCGCTCGTCGAGCCGCGTCGAAGTCCCCTCGACGCATTGCGATCGCGGCGCCCGTCATGATCCGAAAAACCGTCCGTGTGGTGGTCGAGAGCGTGTCGATGTCCTCGGGGCTTGCCGTCACCGGTTCCCAGGAAGCCATGGCGATGACGGCGTCCAGCCAGACCAGCGCCGCCTGGGCTGTGCCGGAGGTCGCCGACGGCAACGTTGCGATCTGGTCGCGAAAACGGGCGAGGGATTGCAGCGAACTCGGCGCTATGGCGACCGCATACGCGGCGCGCTCGACCTCGTCGTCGGTCATGTCCGCCAACTGCGCGGTGAGGTCCTCCACAAGGAGATCTCCCCGACGAAGCAAGAATCGTTCGACGGCCAGGGCCGTTGCCTGTCGGCGGTCGAGATCGGTGCGTTCGGCTGCGCGGTCGAGAAGATCACCAAGGATGGATGGGGCCCGTCCGGACCACGTCCGGGTCACCACCGAGCGAAGGGTGGCGGTCACAACGTCGACGAGCACCGTAGACGAGGTCGCTCCGACGAGACCGACCATGGTCTCCAGAGTGTCGCTCGCTGCTTGAAAGTCCAATTGGTAGAGCTGCGAAGCCGCCAGATCACCGAGGAGGGCGAAGTGGTCGTCGGTTGCCATGGATCCATCGACCTGGTCGAGTGCCTGTTCCAGCAGGTGCGCGGCCTCTGCGTGTGCGGCGCGCTGAGTGGCGAAGCGCGCGGCGGCGCGAACCGACTCGCTCATCGAGTTGGGCGGTGTGACGGGGCCAGCGGCCAGGTGGTGGTGCGCTGCGGCGACGACACTCGCCTCGTCGGTGCGGTCCAAGTCGCCGATGGCAGTCGCAATGCGATGATGCAGCCGCAAGCGCCGGGCGGTGCTGAACTCGTCGTACAGCGACTGACGGATCAGAGCATGTGAGAACTCGTAGTCGTCCGGCACAGCGCCGTCGACGAGCAGTGCGCCCTCGAGCGCCTCGTCGAGCAAGTCGAGCACCCTGTTCTGGTCGAATCCGGCCACCGCGACCAGCAGCGTGATGTCGATCGAGTCATTCAGCACGGACGCGACCCGCAGCAGAACATTGCAGTCTTCACTGACCTGGTCCAGGCGCCGGCCGACGACTTCTCGGATGCCGTCGGGAACCGAATCGCTGATCGCCTCGGCGTCCGCGACCACCCAACGGCCCTGCTCTCGCCTCAGGATTCCGGCTTCCATGAAATGGCGAAGCATCTCTTGCAGGAAGAAGGGGTTGCCCCCTGCGCCCTCTCCTGCACGCTCCGCCAGTGACCTGCCGTCGTCGGCGAGCTCGTGACCCAGCACCGATTCGGCCATCGCGATCGACTCGACGCGATCGATACCGCGGACCGCGATGCGTTCGACGTTCGACTCGCGGCGAAGTTCGCCGAGCACCCGAGCGAGAGGGTGGTTGCGGTCGACCTCGACGTCTCGGTAGGTCGCGACCACGAAGAGTTCGCCGCTGGCCGCGTTTCGCATCAAATGCAGAAGGAGAGCGAGCGTTGACTCGTCAGCCCATTGGATGTCGTCGAGAACCATCACCAACGGCGAAGTCGCCACTCGCTCGAGAAACGACGTCGCTGCGTCGAGCACGTGAACCTGACTGACCTCGGCCGGAAGCGGTTGTCGGACGAGGTCGGGGAAGCGGTCGGCGATTCCGGGCATCACGGGGACGAGCAACTCTGCATGAGGCCCGAGCTCGGTTCGAAGCTCTGCGTCGGGCCGGCCGCTCGCATAGCTGGCGAGCGCTTGAGTCACCGGACGGAACGGCGAGCGATGGTCCTGCAGGCAACGGCCGTACACCACGACCGGTCCATCAGCCCTGTGGATCGAGCGAGCCACTTCAGCGGCGAGGCGGGTCTTGCCGACCCCAGGCTCGCCGGCGAGCAACGCGAGCTGTGGAGTGCACCGGCTGCCGACGAGTTGCCACAGATCGAGGAGCTTCGCCTGGTGATCCTCTCGACCGACGAAGCCGACGCCGTGGTCGAAGTCGAGCTGGGGCGGGAAGTCGACAGTCTCGCCCGTGGACCGGTGGGTCACGATCGTGCGGAGCGGAGCGAAACGCCGGGGAAGGGCGGGGTGAACGACCTGGTGGACGCGCTCGGGCCGACTCCGCCCCCGCAGGCTGAGCAGTCCGAGATCGCTGAAATCGATGGCGCCGTCCAGGTCGCTTCCAACTCGATGACGGCTGTCGTCCGACACCAGGATCTGGTGGCCATGCGCTGCATCGAGCAGCCGGGCAGCGAGGCTGACTGCTTGCCCGACCCAGGCATCGTCTCGAGGCTCGGCCTGACCGGAGCCGATGGCCATGCGCACGGCGAGACGGTCGTCTCCGACTCGTATGTCGGTCAGCTTCAGCTGAGACTGGACCGCCGCATCCACCGCCGAGGACACGTTCTCGAAACTGGCGAGCAGCCCGTCACCCGTGTTCGTGAAGACGGTGCCGCCGAGCGCGTGAACGGTCTCCGTGATGATGCGGTCGTGTTCGCTGACGGCCGATGCCATGTGGACGCCATGGCGCGACCACATCGCCGTTGCGTCAGCGATCCCGGTGAAGAGAAACGCCCGCTCGGAGCGGTCGCTCCCTTCTGCGGTGCTCGAAGGGTTCGGTTCCTGCAGTGTCTGGTCGAGCACTTGGCGCTCGAGCGCCCGCAGCTCGGGCCCTGGCTCGATGCCCAGACCACCAACCAGGTGTTCACGAGCCTCGTTGTACGCCCGCAATGCGTCAGCCTGACGACCGGTTGCCCAGAGGGCACGAATCAACAAGGCCCACGCGCCCTCTCGCAGCGGGTTGGCCATCGCGAGCTCGCGCACTTGGCCGATGACCTCCGCCGAACGACCCTCGCCGATCGCATCGGCGAGGACTTGCTCGGATGCCGCCAGGAAACGCTCGGTCAACCGTGCCACCGTCGGATCGAGGCCCGAGGCGGCGAGGCCTGCGAGCGGTTGGCCCTGCCAGATGGCCAGCGCATCGGCGCGTCGGTTCTCGTCGAGGAGGCGGTCGAATCGCACCAGATCGACGTCGTCGGGGTCGACGACGAGCCGGTAGGCGTCGCCCGCGCGTTCGATCGACGATGGACCGCATGCCTTGCGAAGGCGGGCGATGTAGGACTGGAGCGTCTTCTCAGCGGTGCGAGGCGGGTCCTCGCCCCAGACGAGCTCGATGAGCCGTCCGACCGGCACGAGAGATCCGGCGTTCAAGGCGAGGGCAACGAGAACGACCTGAGCCTTGTTCGACCCGAGGTTCACGTCGCGGCCGTCGACCGCGACGTCGATCTCGCCGCTCAACCGGACGCGCATCATTCCCCGACACTAATGGCGGCCGCTGCCTCGGCCCCTTCCTGTGGAACTCGCAGATCGGGGCGCAGAGCGCAGGGCGGCAACGATGCGCCCGAAAACGCAGCCAGTGCCGAGGCGGTCGCGACGACCGTTGCCGGGTCGAGCCGAAACCAAGACCTGAGGCGACCGTTCACGACAGCACCAGTTGTCGGATCGAGGCGATCGCCGGCGCCGGATCCTCCCCGACGAGGACGCCGTGCATGCCGATCGATTCGGCTCCGATGACGTTGACCGTGAAGTCATCGATCATGAGGGCTCTCGTGGGATCGGCCTCCCGACACCCGTCGAGAGCGAACCTGAAGGCCTCGGGCGACGGCTTGCGGACCCCGATCTGGCTGCTGTCCACAACCGCGTGAAACAGCGAGGCCCAGTCGGCGAGGCCTTCCCAGTGCTTGCGCAGCTCCTTCGCGTTGTTCGTCAGGAGCGCCGTGTTCAGCCCGTGCGATCGCAGGTCCTCGACCAGTTGGACCATGCACGGTCGAATCGGGGCCTCCATGAGCGCTTCCATGACATCCATCGGGTCGATCTCGACACCGAACTGTCGCTTGGTCTCGACGCACGCCCAGATCCGCACCTCGTCGAGGGAGAGTTCGCCTCGCTCGACGCGCTGCCAGGGGTGGTCGGAGTCCCGCCCGTAGTCGCCGAGCATCAGCTCGATCAGTGCCTCTGGATCGACGCCGCGCCGTATCGCCGCCTGCCGAGCGGCCGCAATGGGGGATTCGGTGAACACGCCCCCGAAATCGAACACGACGGTGCGAATGGATGGTGGCCGGCTGCTGTCGTTGTGTTTCATGACCGGATCGTCGAGGTCACTGGTTGCGGCCCGGTTGCAGCTCGGTTGCAGAGCAACTGATGGCGCCGAAGTCGGCACCGGGACCGCGGCGGTCTCGCTGGCGGCGTAACGTCGCGCCATGACGATCGCCTCCCGAGTCCTGACCGCGTGCGTTGCAGCCCTGCACCTGTACATCGCCTGGTTCGAGATGTTCGCTTGGACCTCGGTCGGCCCCGATGTGTTCTCGAGTTTCGATCCGGCTCTTTTCCCCGACACCGTCGAGCTCGCAGCGAACCAAGGCGTCTACAACGCGTTCCTGGCCGCCGGTCTGATCTGGTCGCTCTTCATCACCGAGGCGACGTGGCGGTTCCGCATCGCGCTCTGCTTCCTGAGCTTCGTCTTCATCGCCGGCATCGCGGCCGCGATCACGGTCGAGTTCTCCAGCGGCATCCCGCAGATGGCGACCGCTGGCGCCGCCCTCGTGGCTCTGTTCCTCGCAGAGGCCAGGGGCACGGCTGAATTGAACGACTGACCCTCGGCGTCCATGATCGGTCGATGGGGACCAACGGATCTGGGGCGAACTGGGATGACGAGATCGCCGAGCTCGCACAACGCGAACGGTTCGCCGAGCAGATGGGCGGAGCGAAGAAGGTCGAACGCCAGCATCACTTCGGCAAGCTGACCGTCCGCGAACGTGTCGACCTGATGGCCGACCCCGATTCGTTTCACGAGCTCGGCAAGACCGCCGGCGTCGCCACCTACGACGAGGACGGCAACCTGGTCCACCTCGCCCCCTCCAACTTCGTCTTCGGCACCGCCGAGATCGACGGTCGACCGGTGATCCTCTCCGGTGACGACTTCACGGTTCGAGGTGGATCAGCCGACGCCAGCATCCCGGGGAAGCGCCTCGCCTCGGAGAGTCTGGCTGCCGAGCTGCGACTCCCACACGTTCGTCTCGTCGACGGGATGGGTGGCGGCGGTTCGGTCAAGACGATCGAGATGGCCGGCCGGACCTACATTCCCGAGCTGCGCGGTTGGGAGACCGTGGTCGAGCACCTCTCCATCGCTCCGTCGGTGTCGCTCGCACTCGGATCGGTGGCTGGCATGGGGGCGGCCCGGATTGCCACCTCGCACTACTCGCTCATCGTGCGCGACAGCGCGCAGATGATGATCGCCGGCCCGGCGCTCGTCGCCCAGGCCGCACTCGGCGACGTGTCGAAAGAAGAGCTCGGCCACGCTGACATCCACACCTCGAACGGAGCGATCGACGACGTCGTCGACTCCGAAGAGGAAGCGTTCGACCGGGTCGAACAGTTTCTCTCGTACCTGCCGACCAACGTCGACTCGCTACCGCCCCGCGAGCGAATCGACGACCCCTCTGACCGGGCCGACGAGCACCTGGCGTCCATCGTCCCCCGAGAGCCACGACAGGCCTACGACATGCGGTCGATCATGCGCTCGGTCGTCGATCACGAATCGTTCTTCGAGATCGGGGCCAATTGGGGAACGTCCATCATCGGCGGCCTGGCGAGGCTCGACGGTTGGCCGGTCGCCGTCTTCGCCGAAGACCCCCGCATCTACGGCGGCGGATGGACGGCGGACGCATGCCGCAAGCTCATCAGGCTGTGCGATGTCGCGTCGACGTTCCATCTGCCGATCGTCCACTTCGAGGACTGCCCCGGGTTCGTGATCGGCAAGCAGTCCGAGGAGGACGCCACGATTCGATACGGCTCCGCCGCACTCGCCGCTCTCGGTCAGGCCGCGGTGCCCTTTGCCTGCGTGATCGTGAGAAAGGC
>CALLIQ010000623.1 GCA_938008925.1 uncultured Acidimicrobiales bacterium | reverse complement strand
CTCAACGAAGGCGCGATCTTCCTCTACGGCCCTCCGGGCACCGGCAAGACCAGCATCGCCGAACGGATGAACCGGATCTTCGACGACTACGTCTTGGTCCCCCACTGCATCGAGGTCGACGGGAACATCGTGATGGTGTTCGACCCGTCGGTCCATCTTCCCGCTCCGGAGCAGCCGCAGGGACTCGATCCTCGGTGGGTGTTGTGCGAGCGGCCGCTCGTGCTCGTCGGCGGCGAACTCACCCTCGGCATGCTCGACTTGGCCTACGAGGACGCGGCCGGCGTCTATGCCGCCCCCATCCAGCTCATCGCGAACAACGGGATCTTGGTGGTCGACGACTTCGGGCGTCAGGCGCACTCCCCCGACGAACTCTTGAACCGTTGGATCGTGCCGCTGTCTCGCGACGTCGACTTCCTGAAGCTCGCGAACGGCAACAAGTTCACGGTCCCGTTCGCCTCGCGACTCGTCGTATCGAGCAACCTCGACCCTGCCGACCTCGGCGACGACGCCTTCCTTCGCCGTCTGCGAAACAAGGTCTTCGTCGGGCCCTGCGACGCCAACGCGTTCGTCGAGGTGCTCAAGCGGAGCGCCCAACATCACCGGGTCTCGCTCACCGACAACAGTGCCAGCCACCTGATCGGGATCGCCCTGCGTCACCTCGGCGAACTCCGTCCCTACGTTGCGACCGACTTCTGCGAGCTGTTGCGCGGCGTGTGCTCGTTCGAGAAGCGGCCGCGCATTCTCGACGAAGAGATGATCGACCTCGTCGCCGAGGTCTACTTCGTCGACGACGAGCACTACGGGAAGCCGACGACCTAGGGCGAGTCCGCCATCGGATACCGGTCGGTCACATCTCGGTCAGACCGTCGAACGCCTGGCGGTCGATGTTTCCACCCGACAAGATCACACCGATGCGTTGGCCTCGCCAGTCGTTGGCACTCGCCAACATGGCGGCAACGCCGACGGCGCCACTCGGTTCGATCATCAGATCGACCTCGTCGGACAACAGGCGCATCGCATCGACGATCTCGTCCTCCGAGACCGTGATCACACGCTCGACCAGCTTCGAGTTGATGCTGAAGGTGTTGCGACCGGGACTCGTCATGGCGAGGCCGTCTGCGATCGTCGAAGGCTGCGGGATCGAGACGATGGCGCCCGCCTCGAGCGAACGTTGCGTGTCAGCCCCAGCGGCCGGCTCGACGCCGATCATCGAACAGCCCGGTGCCATCACGCTCATCGCCGACGCGCACCCCGCCATGAGCCCGCCGCCGCTCATGGGCACGAGCAGCGCGTCCAAATCGCCCACCTGACCGTGGAGTTCGATCGCGGCCGTGCCCTGACCGAGCATGACGTCTCGATCCTCGAACGGGTGGATGAACGTCGCTCCCGACGCAGCCGCTTCAGCCCGTGGCACCGCCTCGCGATCCGGGATCAAACGATCGAAGCGAACGACTGCGGCCCCCGCTTCCTCGATGCGAGCCACCTTGGCTCCCGGTGCATCGTGGGGAACGTGAATCGTGGCCGGGACCCCGAAGAGCTTCGCTGCGAGCGCGACCGCCGCTCCGTGGTTGCCAGACGACACTGCCACGACACCCCGAGCGCGAACGTCCTCGGGCAGACGGGCCACCCGGTGATAGGCACCCCGGAACTTGAACGAACCAGCCCGCTGGCGGGCCTCGGTCTTGCACAGAACGGTGGCTCCGAGGAGCTCATCGAGGGCCGAGCTGACGATCACCGGCGTACGAACCGCTTCGGCGCTGATCACCGCGGCGGCGGCTTCGATCTCGGCCAGCTCGATCGGCGGGAACGCCGCTGACCCCGAGGAGGTCGAACCTCCCGCTCCCGTGCTCGAGACTGATGGATCATGCGACATCGTGGTGCGTGGACGGGGCACCAGCGGGGTGCGACTAACGTCCAGCTGGTGGCGAGCATCATCGAGACTGCCGGCTTACGCAAGGTCTATTCGAAACGACGGGGTGAAGACATCGTCGCGGTCGAGTCGCTCGACCTCACGGTCGGACGCCCGGGCTCCGTGCACGGATTCCTCGGACCGAACGGTTCCGGCAAGACCACGTCCATTCGTTGCCTCCTCGGGCTGATTCGCCCGTCGTCCGGTTCAGCGCGTCTCTTCGGGGTCGACTCGACCAACTCGTTCCACAAGGTGTCACACCGAGTCGGCGCGATCGTGGAGAACCCGAAGCTCTTTCCCAACTTCACCGCACGGCGGAATCTCTCGCTTCTCGCCGACCTCGCCGGCGTGCCGAAGCCGGAGATCGACCGTGTGCTCGACGTCGTTGGGCTCACCGGTCGTGACGACGACACGTTCGACTCGTACTCGCTCGGGATGAAGCAGCGGCTTGCGATCGCCGCCGCCTTGCTCAAGCGACCAGAGCTGCTCGTCCTCGACGAACCGGCAAACGGTCTCGACCCCGCGGGCATCGCCGAGATGCGACTGCTGATTCGCTCGATCGCATCGGAGGGCACGTCGATCCTCGTCTCGAGCCACCAACTGGCGGAGATCGAGCAGGTGTGCGATGAGGTCACCATCATCGACCGAGGCCAACTCGTCACCTCCGGCACCGTCGACGAGGTCA
>CALLIQ010000622.1 GCA_938008925.1 uncultured Acidimicrobiales bacterium | reverse complement strand
GTTGCAAGCAGGCAACGTGAACACCGGCCACAGCGACCCGTTTGCCGATGCCATCTCGATCGCTCGCAAGGCGGGGGCATGGGTACACGTCGACGGGGCGTTCGGTCTGTGGGCGCAAGCCTCGCCGAACCTGCGCTCGCTCGTCGACGGTGTCGATCAGGCCGACTCGTGGGCCGTCGATGCCCACAAGTGGCTCAACGTCAACTACGACGCGGCGCTCGCCGTCGTGTCCGATGGTGCAGCGCTGGCCCGTTCGATGCGGGCCGACGCCGCCTACCTTCCCGACACCGGCGGGCGAGCGCCGATGCACCTCGGGCTCCAGATGTCGCAGCGGGCACGCGGCATCGAGACGTGGGCCGCGCTGCGAACCCTCGGCCGGTCCGGTGTCGCCGAACTCGTCGACCGCAGCTGTGATTTGGCCGCTCAGTTCGCCGAGCGGCTCGTCGTGGCCGGGGCCGAAGTGCTCCACGACGTCGTGCTCAACCAGGTCCTCGTGTCCTTCGGTACCGACGAGATGACCAACGCTGTCATCGCCGCTGTGCAAGCCGACGGAACCTGCTGGGCCGGCGGAACGATCTGGCAGGGGCGTACGGCCATGCGACTGAGCGTGTCGGGGTGGGAGACGACCGCCGAGGACATCGATCGCAGCGCCGAGGCGATCATTGGCTGCTGGGGCCAACTCTCCGCGTAGGGTCTGTGGCGTGATTCTCGAAGAACTCGAAGCCGTGCTCCAGTCCCGGCGATCGGCCGACCCGGCAACCTCCTACACGGCGCAGCTCCTGGCCGACCCGGAGTTGGCCCAACGCAAGATCATGGAGGAGGCCTTCGAGGTCTGCCTCGAACTGGGGCGAGCCGACACGGCCCGCGACCTGGTCGCCGAAGAAGCGGCCGACGTCATCTATCACCTGCTCGTCGGTCTCGTCGGGGTCGACGTGCCTCTGGCCGACGTGTTCGCCGTTCTGGAAGGACGCCGCTCATGACCCGCATCGCTGTTCCATCGAAGGGTCGTCTGCGCGAGTCGGTGCTCGACGTGTTGCGGCGAGCCGGCTACCGAACCTCGGCGTTTCGGGGCTCGAATGCTTCCGCGGTCATCGAGGACATCGAGTTCATCGAGATGCGTCCTCGCGACGCCGCTGCGCGGTTGTGCGCTGGCCGGCTCGATGCTGCGTTCATCTCGACCGACACGGCCCTCGAGAACGAGGTCGAGAACTTTCCGACACTCGATCTCGGCTTCTCCCGCTCCGACATGATCGTCGCCGTGAAGACCGACTCGCCTTACGAGTCGGCTGCTGATCTCGCAGGCAAGACGGTTGCGACGCACCTCCCGAAGTGGACGGCGCGTTGGTTCGAGCAGAAGGGCATCGACGTCGAGATCGTCTCGATGGGTGGATCGCTCGAGGGCATCTGTGCCCGCGGGATGGCTGACGCGATCGTCGATCTGCGCGAGACGGGCAACAGCCTGACCCGCAACTCGCTGCACTCGATCGAGGAAATCGTTCCCTGTCAGGCCGTCTTCTCGATGGCTGAGAGCGACGATCCGAAGGTGCAAGCGGCGCTGTCGGGGATGGTGCTCCGCATCGAGGCAGCCGACGCCGCCACGAAGCGCCAATACCTCGTGCTGCACATCGACCCGGACAAGGTCGACGATCTGGGCACGGTCTTCCCCGGCCTCGCCGCGCCGACGCTCCTTCCGCTGGCCGGTCGGACCGATCTCGTCGCCGTGCACCTCGTCGTTCAAAAGGACGACCTGTGGGGCAAGCTGCCGGCGCTGCGAGCGCTCGGCGCCTCTGGCATCGTCGCCCTCCCCACCGACGCCATCCTCGAATAGCTCACCCCAACCCGTCACGTCCTCTGAGACACGACAGCTCCGCAACCTGTCACTTCCTCTGAGGTGGGACAGGTGTTTTGCCATGTTGCGGTTCAGAGACAAGACAGGTTGATTGCCTTGTTTTCCCTGGTCAGGCGATTGTGGCGCGCCGTGGGGCGCGTTGCCGGTCTCAGAGGAAGTGACAGGTGGGAGAGCTGTCTGGTGTCAGAGGAGGGGACAGGCGGCGGGGGCTAGCGGGTGATGGTGATGGCGGCGGGTTTGCGGAAGATGAGGCCTGAGGGCGGCTCCGACGCCTCGGCGACGAGCTGTGCGTTGGGGAGCTGATCGAGCACGGCGTTGAGGGCAGCGCTCGTCTCCGCTCGTGCCAGCGGTGCTCCGAGGCAGGCGTGGGGTCCCTGGACGAACGTGACGTGCTGGTTGGCGTTGGCCCGATCGAGTCGAAACTCGTGCGGTTCGTCGAACACCGCCGGATCGCGGTTGGCCGCCAGCAGGTTGATCGTGACCAGGTCGCCGGACCGGATCAGTGCACCACCGAGCTCGACGTCTTCGGTCGCGTATCGATCGATCAGCGATGCGGCCGGTTCGAGCCGCAGCGACTCCTCGATCGCCGGGCGGAGCAGGGAGCGGTCGTCTCGAACCGCTTCGTACGCGCCGGGCGTCGAGAGCAGATGCCACAACGCGTTCGCGATCATGCCCTCCACCGTCTCGATCGCCCCGAAGAGCACGACCACGGCATCAGCCCGCAAATCCGACGAGGCGACCGCCGCCTCGATCTCTCTCACGGCAGCGTTCGCCTCCTCGCCGATCGGCTCTCCCAACGTGAGCGCCGTGATCGCGCCGGAAATCGACCCGTACCAACGCAGCACATCGTCGACCGCAGCATCGAGATCGAGGAAGGCGAGGATCGCCTCGACCGCCATCGGGCCGGCCAGGCCCGTTCGCAACTCGACCTCCGATCCCGACGTCGACGACAGGTCGCCGACGAGGCGGTGCGCGATGTCGTCGAGCACTTCACCCATTCGTTCGCGCACCACGCTC
>CALLIQ010000621.1 GCA_938008925.1 uncultured Acidimicrobiales bacterium | reverse complement strand
GCGACAGCGATGGGGTCGACGACGCGTTCGACAACGAACCCGATGCGAACGACGACGCCGTCGTGGGCCCAACGACCCCCCAAACCATCGTCCCGCCGGGAGAGACTGCTCCGGCGAACGGCGGCGAGAACGGCGACGATGAAGGGCAGGGCGGTCAATCGACCACGACAACGGCGTCGCCGACGACGGATCGCTCCGAGCAACCGATTCAAGAACAGGACACCGCACTCGTGTGTGCAACCGTCGAACAGGGCTTCATCGCAATTCTGTCGGGCAGTGACGACGTCACTGGCCTCGGCGACGGCGCGGACATGGCCCTGAACTCCGGCGTCGAGGACTACGTGGTTCTCGGCGAGGCACTGCGCGACGCTGTGGACGAAGGCGAAGGGCTGCAGGATGCGGCCGATGCGTTGTTGAGTCGGTGCGAAGAAGACGGCTTCGAGCGACTGGCTTGACGATGACGACAGGGCGACGGTGAAGGCGATGGAAATGGTGAACGAGCTCGATCATGGCGAACGGACGCGGGTGCTCTTCGTGTGCTCCGCTGGCGGTCACCTGAGCCAGCTGCTCCAGCTCCGGCCTTGGTGGGAGAACCACGAGCGGCACTGGGTCACCTTCGATCTGCCAGACGCCCGCTCGAAGCTCGAGGGCGAGAACATGACCGCCGCCCACTATCCGACGACTCGGAGCCTCCCGAACACGATTCGAAACTTCCGGCTCGCATCGACGGTGCTCAACGAGTGGGCGCCGGACGTGGTGATCTCGAACGGCGCCGGTGCTGCGGTGCCCTTCTTCGTGCTCGCAAAGCGACGGGGCATCCCCACCGTCTATCTCGAGGTGTACGACCGGGTCGACTCTCGAACCCTCACGGGTCGGCTGTGCGCGCCGCTGGCCTCGAAGTTCTGTGTCCAGTGGCCGGAGCAGCAGTCGCTGTATCCAGGCAGTGAACTGACAGGATTGGTGTACTGATGGCGATCGCTGCAGTTGACGCAGAGGTGCCGTCGATGCCGGAGATCGTGATCTCGGTCGGCACCGACCATCACCGGTTCGACCGGTTGATTCGATGGGCTGACGACTACGCCCGCCAGCGCCCAGAGCGACTGATGCTGGTGCAGCGGGGCACGTCGACCGCACCCCGCCTCATCGACAGCCAGGAGCTCATCCCACACGGTGACCTCCGAGCGTTCTTCGCAGCTGCGACCGTCGTCGTCTGCCACGGCGGGCCGTCGACGGTCATGGACGCACGAGCGGCCGGACGGCTGCCGATCGTCGTGCCTCGCAACCCAGAACTCGACGAGCACGTCGACGGTCACCAGATGCGGTTCGCCCGCCATCTCGATGACGAGTCGATGGCCATCGTCGCGTGGACCGAGGGCGAGCTCTTCACCGCACTCGACGCTGCCTTGGCCGATCCGTCGTCGGTGACGATCCCCATCGCCGAGCGTTCGGTTCCCAACGGCGTCGTGAACTTCGGTCGGGTCGTCGATGAGCTGCTCTCGATCGAGACCCCGATCGCAACCGCTGTCGGTCCCGGCCGGTTCGCCAAGAAGAAGCGGCGGCTCGAACGATGACGACCGACGCAGGCGCACGAGACGTCTCCGTGGTGATCGCCACCCGCGATCGCCCCGAGCTGCTCCGTCGAGCGATCGATGCCGTGATCGGGCAAGAACTCGCAGCCGACCTCGAGATCGTCGTGGTGTTCGACCGCAGCGAACCCGACCGTTCGCTCGAGATCGATCATCTCGTCGACGGTCACGCTCGACGAATCGTGGTGATCACGAACGATCATTCTCCCGGCTTGGCCGGAGCCCGCAACAGCGGTGTCGCCAAGGCGTCGAGTCCGTGGATCGCGTTCTGCGACGACGACGACGAGTGGTTGCCCGGCAAGCTCGCTGGCCAGTTCGCCGCGATCGACGCGACGCCCGGCGCCAGAGTGGCGACCACCGGCATCTTCATTCGCTACGAGGGTGAGGACACAGCGCGGATCCCGGATCCGGCGAAGCTCACCTTCAGCGGCTTCTTGAACGACCGCATGACCGACGTGCACCCGTCTGCAACGCTCGCCTCCGCTGAACTCATCGCGGAACTCGGCGACGTCGATGAGACGATCCCCGGTGGCTACGGCGAGGACTACGACTGGCTCCTCCGCGCGGCTCGACTCTCGCCGTTCGCCGTCGCTCCCGAACCGCTCGTGCGGGTCCACTGGCACGGCGCGTCGTTCTTCTTCGAGAAGTGGAAGACCATCGACGAGGCCCTCGAATTTCTCGTGCAGAAGTACCCGGAGTTCCACGACGACGACCACAAGGCCGGGCTGGCCCGCATCCGCGGTCAGCAGGCCGTGGCTCGCGCCGCAATGAAGCAGCGCTCGAAGGCTCTCGCCACGGTCCGCGAGATCATCGGCCTGAACCCGACGGAGAAGCGTTGGCCGGTGGCCCTTCTCGTCGCCGCTGGCGTCCCCGCCGGCAAGGTGCTCGCCACGGCACACAAGCTCGGCAAAGGCATCTGAGCCACCGGTTCAGCTGAGCAAGCCGGCCTGCACGTTCAGCCAATCGTCGGATCGCCGTCGATTGGTGTTCACCTTTGCCGGCCACACTGGTGATCACGGCAGGGCGACGAGCCCTGCCACAAGATCCGAAGGTGGCGTGCTCCAGAGGGAAAAGGGCGGGCCGTCACCTTCGTCCATCTCGTTCATCGCGCTGGCACGAGCCACACCACACCCGCGACAAAGCGGACGCCGACGCGGCGAACGTCAGCACCTGGCCCGGCTCGCTCGCTTCTGATCTCCCCAACGAGGAAGCGAGGTGAGTCCGGGCCAGGGAATCTCTTCGTCCGGCTGAGCCGGCGATCGCGGCTCAGTTGGAGATCGAAACGGCCACCGGGCGAGGCATCTGATCGACCGGCAGGTGGCAGGTGATCACGTGACCCGGCTGGATCTCGACTGGCTCGGGAATGTCGACGTCGCACGTGCCGGGCATGTGGTACTTGCAACGGGTGTGGAAGACGCACCCCGAGGGCGGGTCGGCCGGGCTGGGAATGTCGCCGGTGAGCGGAATTCGCTCCTTGGCCTCACCGTCGACCGAGGGGACGGCCGACAGCAACGCTTCGGTGTAGGGGTGGACGGGCCCGTCGAAGATGTCGTCGGTCCGACCCTTCTCCATGATCCGGCCGACGTACATCACGGCGATGCGGTCGGCGAGGTAGCGGACCACGCCGATGTCATGGGTGATGAAGAGATAGCTGGTGCGTTCGTCTCGCTGGAGATTGGCGAGCAGGTTCAAGATCGCGGCCTGCACCGACACGTCGAGGGCCGAGGTCGGCTCGTCGCACACTACGACTCGAGGATCGCCGGCAAAGGCTCGGGCGATCGCCACGCGCTGCTTCAGGCCACCTGAGAGCTGGCGAGGACGCATGTCGAGGTGGTGCTTCGACAGGCGCATCGCCTCAGCGATCTCTTCGACTCGGGCGTCGGCGGCATCGCCTGAGATCTCGGTCAGGCTCGTGACGGTCCGATGCAGAATCCGGCGAACGGTCCACGAACGGTTGAGCGCCGAGTCCGGATTCTGGAAGACCATCTGAATGGCGCGAATGGCTTCGTTGCGTCGCTCGGTCGCCTTGCCCTTCATCGGGCGGCCATCGAGGGTGATCTCGCCACCGACGTCGGGGCCGTGGACGCCGAGCATGGTCTTTGCGAGCGTCGACTTGCCCGATCCGGACTCACCGACGAGTCCGAGGGTCTCACCTTCGGCGAAGCCGAGATCGACCGACACGAGCGCCGGAATGTCACGGCCGCGCTGGCGGAAGGTCTTCGACACGCTGTTGAGCTGAACGACGCGATCGTCGCCAATCTCGTATGGCTCGACTTCAGCCTCGAGCTCGGTGATCTCGGTGACCTTGTCTGGATGGTGGCAGCGAGTCCAGCGGCCGTCGCTGAGCGCAGCCAGCGGTGGCGGCTCGGTGCGGCAGGTGTCGCTGGCGAGCGGACACCGATCGACGTACACACACGTCGGGAGTGACGTGCCGATGGAGGGCATGTTGCCGGGGATGGTCGACAGTGCTCGGTCGGTCTTGCGAAGCCCGAGACGGGGGATCGCGTTCATCAGGCCGATCGTGTACGGATGGCGAGGCTGTTCGAACAGCTCGTCGGCCGAGGCCTCCTCGACCATCTTGCCCGCGTACATCACGCCGACTCGATCGCACATGGTGCGGATCACGCCGAGGTTGTGGGCGATGAGGAGCACCGCGGCTTCGGTCTCTGTGCGTAGCTCGCGGACGAGGTCGAGCACCTCGGCTTCGACGGTGGCGTCGAGGCCGGTGGTCGGCTCATCGAGGACGAGCAGCTTGGGGTCGCCGGCGAGACCCATGGCGATCACGACTCGCTGGAGCATGCCGCCCGAGAGCTGGTGCGGGTAGCGGTCCATGACGCTCTTGGGGTCAGCGATCTTCACTCGCTCGAGCGAGGCGAGCGCCCGGTCTGCTGCTTCGCCCTTGTCGTGGCCGAGAATCTCGAAGCACTCGGCGACCTGCTTGCCGATCTTGAGCGTCGGGTTCATCGCCTGGACGGGGTCCTGGTAGACCATCGCCGCTCGGTTCGCGCGGAACTCTCGCAGTTCCTTGTTCGACATCCGTGTGATGTCGGCACCGCTCGCTCGCACGCGCCCGCCGACGATCTCGCCGTTGGATGGGAGATAGCGAAGCGCCGCGTATGCCGTTGTCGACTTGCCGCAACCGGACTCGCCGACGAGCCCGAATGCTTCACCCGGCCGGACCTGGAAGGTGACGCCGCGCAGCACTTCGCGCGGTGTTCCACGCACGTGGTAGACGAGGCGGAGGTCTTCCACCGACAGCGCGGCGTCGTTCGGATCGCCGCGATCGATCGGGACGTGATCGGCCGCGTGTGCTGGGTCGATGAGGGTCATGAGGAGTACACCTTGTCGATCGAATCGGCGATGAGGTTGATGGCGATGACCAACGAAGCGATCGCCAGGGCCGGGAAGATGGACACCCACCATTGGCCGGACTGGATGAGGGAGTAGCCCTCGGAGATGTTGAGGCCCCAATCGGCCTGGGTCGCGCTACCGACGGAGAAGCCGAGGAACGCAAGGGTCGCCACCGTGAAGATCGCGTACGCCACACGGACGGTGAACTCGACGACGAGCACGTTCGTGATGTTCGGGAAGATCTCCCGCAGCATGATGAACATTCCCGGCTCACCTCGCAGTTTGGCGGAGGTGACGTAGTCGAGCTGCGCTTCGCTGATCACAGCGGTGCGAACCGTGCGGGCCACCACGGGAGTGAAGAGGCCAGCGATGGTCAACACCAGCACCGTTCTCGATGCGCCGAAGGTGACGAGAACCATGAGCGCCAACAGCACGACGGGGAGCGAGAGAATCGCTTCGATGAAGCGCCCGAGCACTTCGTCGACCCAGCCCCGGTAGTAGCCCATCAGCAGTCCGAGGAATGCGCCGAGGAGGACGGCGATGCCCGCGGACAACGGTGCGTTGATGAGCACGTTGTCCGCCCCGTAGATCACTCGGGAGTAGACGTCCTGGCCCGTCGAGTCCGTGCCGAACCAGGCGGCCGACTGCGGACCTTGGCGAGCGATGACTCGATCGTCGACCCGGACCGCTTCGTTCTCGCCCCAACGTGCGAGCAGTCCCGGGACGATCGCACAGATGACCCAGAAGCCGGTGATGACCATGCCGATGATGAACGACGGGGTGCGAAAGAGCTCGGCCCGCTGTTCCTTCTTGATCGTGTTGCGATCCGTCGGCGGTACGAACGAAACGGTGTGCTCCCCGGCGGTCGCGTCGGCGACCAGTGTGGGATTCTCGGAGATCTCTTCGAGGTGATTGTTCTCTGCGTTCATCTCATTCCCCCAGGTCGAGACGGGCCCGGGGATTCATCCAGGCGATGATCAAGTCTGCGGTGAGCGTTGCCAGCATGAAGATGATGGCGACGACGAGCACGGCGGTCTGCAGGAGCGGGAAGTCCGGGGCGTTGGCTGCGTTCACGATCAAGCGCCCGAGGCCCGGGTAGTTGAACACGACCTCGAGGCCGACGAGTCCGCCGAACAGGTAGCCCATCTGAGTGCCGGTCACCGCCACGGTCGGCTGGAGAGCGTTCTTCAGCACGTGCTTGCGGATCACCTCTCGATTCGACAGGCCCTTCATGTAGGCGGTGCGGGTGTAGTCCGCTTCGAATGCCGTGATGGCGCCGGCCCGCGTGATGCGGGCGATGTAGCCGAAGTACACGAAGAGAATCGCCAGTGCCGGAAGCAGGATGAAGCGCAAGCTGGTGAAGAACCCTGCGTCTCGTGGCGCATTCGACAGCGCTGGTAGCCAACCGAGCTGCACGCCGATGAGGAACTGGAGCAACACGCCCGAGACGAAGTCGGGGATCGAGGCGCTCGCCAGGCCGAACGACACGATCGAACGATCGATGAGCGTGTCCTTCTTCCGTGCGGCCATGATGCCGCCGAAGATCGACAGGGGCAGCGTCAACAGGAGCGAGAGGCCGACCAACTTGGCCGAGTTCCACAGCGCAGGTCGGACGAGGTCGACGACCCGGACGCCAGGCTGGGAGAACGACTCACCGAAGTCGAAGGTGATGACGTCCCGGAACAGGCGGCCGAACTGGGTCGGGAGTGGATCCTCGAAGCCGAGTCGGTCGTTGAGATCCTGGACTCGTTCCTCGGAGGCGAACGGCCCGGCGAGCTGTCGCGCCGGATCGTTTGGAAACACTCTCGTCAGGGCAAACAGTGCGATGAGGATCAGCACCAGAGTGATGAGCGAGAGGAGTAAGCGACGTGTGATGTACCGCAGCAAGGTCGACCCCGAGTCGTGGTTGGGCGATGGTGGTAGTGGCAGTTCTGGTCTGGGTGGTGCTTGGATTTCTCACCGCGATGTGGTCGACCGAACGCACACCGTGGCTGAAGTTGACGAAGAGTGACGTCTTGAGAGAAAGAAAAGCCGGGTCGGCGGCTGAGCGGCGATCGAGCCGCTCAGCCGCCAAACCCGGCGATTCAGTCGATCAAGCTTCCTTGGATGCGCCGCTCATGACGACGTGGCCAAGAGCGGTTGCCTGAACACCGCTCATCGAGGAGTCGTGTCCGGCGAGGAAGTTGAAGAAGTAGGGATAGAGGGCGGGCTGCTCATCGTGGATGAGCGTCTGCATGGCGCCGATGGCGGCCTTCTGCCCGTCGACGTCGACCGCGGTGCGGTAGTCGGAGAGATGGCCGTCGAATTCTGCGTTCGCCCAGTTGGACGAGTTCCAGACACCACCGGTCGACAGCGCCGACGCCAAGAAGATGTCGGGAATGGGGCGGTGGCCGTAGTCGACCGCACCGAAGCTCGCGGATCCGGGGCACGGCATGTCGTCGGCACCGTCCGGCGGGCACCATGCCGCACCGTAGAAGGTGGAGTTCGACTGGATGTTGACCGTGAGGTCGATGCCGGCGTCGGCGCAGTTGCGAGCGACGATGGCGGCGAGGTCCGGGACCTCACCGAGGTCGCCACCCTCGAAGGTGCTGGTGATCGACTCGACACCGGCTTCGGCCAACAGGGCCTTTGCCTTGTCGATGTCACGCGAGCGCTGCGGGGTTGCGTCCGCATCGAAGAACGGGAGCGACGACAGGATCGGATGATCGTTGCCGATCTCGGCGCGGCCGGAGAAGAGGGTGTCGACCATCTCTTGACGATCGAGGCACCAGCCGACGGCCTGGCGAACGAGCTTGTTCTCGGCGAAGTCACCCTCGCGGACGTTGAACCACAGCTGACGGTGGTTCGACGACGGCGGCGTGAGCACGTTGAAGTCGGCGTCGTTGAGCAAGCCTTCGCCGCCGATGACGGAGAAGTTCTGGATGACGTCGACTTCGCGGCTCGTCATGGCCGTCACGGCGGTGCCGATGTCGGCGAAGCCGCGGAGCTCGATGGTGTCGAGAAGCGTCTCGCCACCCCACCAATCGGGGTTGCGGGAGTAACGGGCGACGAAGGTGCTGGGGTCGAACTCGTCGAGGATCCAGGCGCCGGTGCCGTCGGGGCGCTCATCGAGCGTGGTGCCGCTCGTGTAGTCGGCGGGGGTGATCACGCTCTGTGCGTTGAAGATCGAGACGAGAACGGGGAAGTTGCCGTTCGGCTCGATGAGGGTGAACACGGCCTTGGACGGGTCGGATGCGTCGACCGCACCCTCACCGATCACGCCGTCGAGACCGGCGTTGCCGAAGGCGACGTGGCGATCC
>CALLIQ010000620.1 GCA_938008925.1 uncultured Acidimicrobiales bacterium | reverse complement strand
ACCCCGCTCTTGTTCGTCACGGATTCTCCTCTTCACACGGGCCCGGGATTGGGCACACTCACCCAAACGGGTCGGCGACGTGAGAGAGTCCGCTGTGGTTCCGCCCTTCACCGGTTGTTCACCGTTGTGAACGGCGTCACGCTCAATCGAGGTCGCGAATGTCGAGAATCGCACCGTTGGTGAGTGTCGCGCCGCGGTAGGTGGTGCCGTCGCAGGTCTGTTGTGCGAGCGCGAAGATGGCCGTTCCGACCTCGGCCGGGTCGCCGAGCTGCCCGCCCTCGTGCATCTCGTGGAACCGGGCGACGTTCGGGAATGCGGTCTCGTCTTGATCCCGGATCATGGCCTGCATGTCGGTGGCGACAACGCCAGGAGCCATCGACAACACCGAGATCGCGCTCTCGCGCATCGTTTGCTCGAGCCCTGCGGTGCGGCACCACATGTCGGTGGCTGCTTTGCCTGCGCAATAGCTCGACCAACCGGGGTACGGGTTCTTGCCGGCCCCCGAGCTGATGATCATGAGCATGGCGGGACAGCCGGCCCGAGCGGCCGACGCGACGAAGCGATCGCCCAGGACCTGCGCGGACGCCGAGTTGAGGAGCACGTTGGTCTGGTAGGCGGCGTGGTCGACCTCGCCGGCGAACCCGATGGGATCGAGCGTGCCGGCGTTGTGGATCAGCGTGACGCGGGCCCAGTCGCTGCTGGCGATCAGTTCGTCGGCCCAGTCGCCGACGGTCGACCACGCGTCCGGCTCGGCCAGGTCGGCGGCCAGGTGTGTGCCGGGCCCGGGGCGTCGGCTCACCGTGGCGACGGTGTGGCCGGCGTCGGCCGCCGCGACCGCCATGGCGGCGCCGATCCCGCTCGATGCGCCGGTGATGATCGTCAGGTGCTGGTCGCTCATGGAGCGACGCTAGCGCTGGCGTTCAGTGCGAACCGAGGTATTCGAACTCGGGGAACATCGTCGACGCGTTCGGGAGGCCATCGAGCGTCCCGTACTCACAGCAGGCGGCAAAGCGCCCCCACATCTCGTGGACGGCTGGATGCTCGTGGGCTGCGTCGATGGCCGCTTGGTCGACCCACTCGAAGTGCTCGATGATGGTGCCGTCTTCGGCTCGCAGGATCGCCGACGGGAAGTCGGTCGCGAAACCGAGCTCCCGGAGCTTCTGGACGTGGGTCGCGACTTCTGTTTCGAGCGCCGCAGCACCGTCTTCGGTCGGCTTGTAGATGGCGAGAACGTGGATGCCCATTCGGATGTCTCCTCTTGCTGTGCGATTCGGGCTTGCGGGCGGTCAGGGTCTTCGCGCGATTCGGGCTTGCGGGCGGTCAGGCGAGTGCTTCGTCGACCCACGCCATGTGCATCTTCTCGTGGCCGGCGTTGGCCATCAGGACGCCGCCGATCGTGCCGTCGCCCCACGGAGCGCCGGGGATCGGGATCGTCAGCTGTTCGTCGGTGAGGGTTTCGATGAAGTCGAGCGTGGATGCTCGGGCCTCGTCGAGCTCGGTGAGGAGCGTCTCGACGTCGAGCGGTCGGATCTCCGCCAGGTGTGCCTCGTTGTCTCGGTGCACCTGAGCGAGCCGTTCCTCGAACGTCGACCCGCCGATTTTGATCGGCGAGGAGTCACCCTCGATCGTCAGCTTGGACATACCGAGGAACGCCTTCTCGATTCGGAGGAGGTGGCCCAGATGATCGAGGGGCGTCCACGGCTCGCCGTCGGGGTCTTCGCTCTCCGTGCACGCCGTTTCCGCAATCGTCGGGTCGAGTGCGCGGTAGTGGGTGGCGAGCTCGACTCGTTGGGAGGCGAGCGTCTCGAGAATCGTCGAGCGATCGGGCATGTCCGAGTCTGCCACGCTGCCCCGGACCTGTCCCGTTCGCCGCGACGGCTCGAGGTGGGTCTCGCCGAGAGGGTGCGGCTCACGAGGGAGCCGGGTTCACCACCAGACAGGGAACGTTTCGGTGCACTCCGTGCAATAGAAGTCGGTGCGGGTCAGCGCACCGTCGAGCATCGTGTGGACCTCGACGGTCGATGTCTCGTCGGCGCGGCATCGCTCGCAGGGGATGGACGCCGATCGAACCATCGTCGATTCGGTGTCGCTCGTCATTCTGGTCATGTCGCCTCAATGGTGTTGCGGCTCGGCGTCGCCGCCGACCGGTTCTGTTGGCGGCAAGGCCGCCGGGCCTGGATGGCCGTGCTCGCCTCAACGGCAGCCGGCGCGGATTTCCTGACAGAAACGGGACTTGGGCTCAGCCACCGTGAGGCGAGTCGCCCGACAGCGGTGATCCGACCGGCTCACACCAACGTGAAAACATCGGTGAACGATCGATCAAGCCGCGCCGGTCAGGTCGCGGTGGGAACGTCGTTGCCGACGGCGAGAAGCTCATCACACACGACCACCGTGAGTTCCACGAATCGCTTGGCGAGAGGTGAGAGTGAGCGACGATCGTTCCAGACGATCGCGTGGTGGCGCGGAGGGATCGGCGGCTCCAACGCCCTGACCGAGATGGTCGGATCCGAGGTGTCGATGGTGAGGAGCGGCATGATCGCGGGCCCGACGCCTGCGCCGACCAT
>CALLIQ010000619.1 GCA_938008925.1 uncultured Acidimicrobiales bacterium | reverse complement strand
CTACTCGTCGGTGATCGGCGTGTTCGGGGCGCTCGGCGGCGCCACGGGGGCGCTGTGGCAGAACTGGTCACAGCGTCACCGCACCCAGCAGCTCGCGGAGACCGAGCACTATGCGCGACACGACGCTCTCACCGGACTCGTGAATCGTCCGACGATGTTCAAGGAACTCGAGCACTCAATCGAGCTGTCGAAGCGAGACGACACGGTTCTCGGCGTGCTGTTCCTCGATCTCGACCGGTTCAAGGTGATCAACGACTCGATGGGTCACGACGCTGGTGACGAGTTGCTCCGCATCGTTGCCGGTCGTCTGCAGTCATGTGTCCGCGGCAGCGATGTGGTCGGCCGCTTCGGCGGCGACGAGTTCATCGTGATCGTCCGCGACCTGGCCAACGACAGCTCCGTCGTCGCCGTTGCGAAGCAGATCCTCAAGAAGTTCAGCGAGCCGGTGTCGCTCTACGGGGGCGCACAGGTGGTGACGACCAGCATCGGTGTGGCCATCGCTCGTCCCGACGATCAGCGCAGGCCCGAGGATCTGGTGCGAGATGCCGATGCGGCGATGTACAAGGCGAAGCAGAACCGCTCCGGTTACGCCGTGTTCGACGAGGTGCAACGCCTCGAGGTGATCGATCGTCTCGACATCGAACGCGATCTGGTCAAGGGACTGGACGAGGACCAGTTCGTCGTCAACTACCAGCCAATCGTCGACACCAGCTCACGTCGGCTCTACGGCTTCGAAGCGCTCGTCCGTTGGGAGCACCCGACACGAGGCCTCATCGGCCCGGGCACCTTCCTCGGCGTCGCCGAGGAGACGGGAATGATGGGCCGCATCGGCGAGCTCGTCATGCGAGAGGCATGCGCGCAGGCCGCGGTGTGGAACCACCTCTGCGACGATGCCCGGAAGATCCGAATGAGCGTCAACGTCGCAGAGGCCCAGCTCTTGGATGCGAACTTCCCGGCGCTGGTGGCCGAGGTGCTCGACTGGTCCGGCCTCGATGCATCGCAGCTCGTGCTGGAGATCATCGAGGACGTGATCGTCGACCACATGGACGGCCTCAACATGTTGCGCGAGATCCGAGCGCTCGGCGTGAGCCTCGCCATCGACGACTTCGGCACGGGGCAGTCGTCGCTCAGCTACGTGAAAGAGTTCGACATGGTGTCGACCCTCAAGATCGACAAGAGCTTCGTCGACGAACTCGAGACTGGGCAGACCAGCATCGCCATCATCGAAGCGATCGTGGCCATGGCCAAGGCGCTGGACCTACGCGTGGTCGCCGAAGGGGTCGAAGACCCCGAGCAGCTCCGCAAGCTCAGCTCCTTCGGCGTCGACCTGATGCAGGGCTATCTCTTCAATGCGCCGGTCGCCGCGGAAGTGATCGACCCGCATTCGTGGTTCGCCGAACGGGGCGTGCGCGACGAGCGGGCCAAGCAGCTCGTCGGCCCAAATGGTGAGGATCTCGCGAGCCAGGCACGAGCCCGCCCTGCTCGACGGGGCTAGCGGATCTCGCAACCCTCGAGATCACCGGCGGAACGCCATTCGTCGAGAATCTCGAAGAACCGAACCGGCCCAGCGCCGTAGGAGCCGCTGAAGAACCCGTTGGGGTTCCCGGTCTTGCCTTCGTTGTTGTAGTAGCCGGGCGTGCACTCGGCCCGGAAACGGCGACCGAGTCTGGCCTTCGACTGCATCTCGTCGACCCAGGCGGTCTCGCCGTCGGGCGTGCACTCGACGACCGATGCGCCACGGTCTCGCACCTCGCTGAGGATGTGCGTCGCGTGGACCGCCTGCTCGTTGAGTGTCTGCGGAACGTTGACGGTGACGGCGCCCTGGGTGAATCCGAGGAAGAAGCAGTTGGGGAAGTCGGCGGTCTGGAGCCCGTGGAGCGTGCGAAGCCCATCGGCCCACTTTTCGCTGAGCGTCACGCCGTTGCGTCCGACCACGTCGTAGCCGGCCCTGCGGTGGTAGCTCGTGCCGACTTCGAACCCCGTGGCAAAGATCAGGCAGTCGAGTTCGATGTGTTCGCCATTGGCGATCACGCCCGTCTCGGTGATCGCATCGAGTCCCTTGCCGTCGGTGTCGACGAGGTGCACGTTCGGGCGGTTGAAGGTGGGCAGATACTCGTCGTGAAAACACGGACGCTTGCAGAACTGTCGGTAGTAGGGCTTGAGCGACTCGGCGACGTTCGGGTCGTCGACGATCTGCTGGGCCCGTGCTCGAACCGCTTCCATCTTCTTGTAGTCCGCCATCTCCATCAGCTCGGCCTTTTCGGCCGGCGTGAGCCGGCGCCCGAGCTTTTGGGAAGCGGTTTTCGCCGCGATGCCGGTGAGGTTCCGGAAGATGTCGGTCCAACCATCGTTGACGAGGTCTTCGTCTTGGCGACCGCCGGTGACGAGGACGTTGAAGTTCTCCATCCGTCGGTATTGCCAGCCCGGCTCGAGCGAGTCGGCGAAGTCCTTGGGCGTCTCGTGGTTGTTCCGAACGTCGATGGACGATGGGGTCCGCTGGAAGACGAACAGTTCCTCGGCCCATTCGCCCAGATGGGGTACGCACTGCACGGCAGTGGCCCCCGTTCCGACGATGCCCACCCGCTTGTCGGCCAACCCAGTGAGGTTCCCCGAGCTGTCACCGCCGGTGTAGTCGTAGTCCCAGCGGCTGGTGTGGAAGGTGTGCCCGGCAAAGCTGTCGATGCCGGGGATGCCCGGGAGCTTGGGCCGGTTGAGCGGGCCGTTCGCCATGGCGACCACGCGGGCGGTCATCGAGTCGCCGCGATCGGTCTCGATGGTCCAGACGCTTGCGTCGTCGTCCCATCGCAGTGCGGTGACCGACGTCGACAACAGGGCGTTGTCATAGAGCCCGAAGTGCCTGGCGATGTTCTTCGAGTGCTCCATGATCTCGGGAGCGAAGGAGTACTTGTGCTTGGGGATGTAGCCCAGCTCCTCGAGCATCGGGAGATAGCAGTACGACTCGACGTCGCACATGGCCCCCGGATACCGATTCCAGTACCAGGTCCCGCCGAAGTCGCCGCCCTTCTCAATGACCCGGACGTCGTCGAAGCCGTTCTCCTTGAGGCGACCGCCCATGAGCAGGCCGCCGAAGCCGCCGCCGATCACGACCACGTCGACGTGGTCGTCGACCGGGTCACGGTCGGCGGGTGCGGCGTAGGGGTCGTCGACGTAGTTCGAGAAGTCGCCCGCGACCTGGACGTACTGGTCGTTCGCGTCTTCGCGGAGCCGCTTGTCGCGCTCGAAGAGGTACTTCTCCTTCAGCGCCGCTGGCTCGAAATCGATGCCGCCGAGCGTTTCGTGCAAGACCTGTTCGAACGTGACGTCCATCGGACCACGATGCCACGGCGTTTGGGAGAGGGAGAAGTCTCGTCGCTCAGGATGCGAGTGCTGCGGTGTCTGGGCTGCGTTCGTCCGTCGGCCGGCGCCGGACCTGCGGAGCCTTCGGGAAGACGACCTCGGAGGCCGGCCCGGGGCGTCCGAGCAGATATCCCTGGAGGTACGTCACGCCAGAAGCTCGAAGTGAGGTGCGCTGGGCTGGCGTTTCGACCCCCTCGCACACGACCGGCGCCTGCAACATGCTTGCGATCGTCACGATCGCCTGCATGATCGCGCACGGGTCGCTCGGATCGCCGCCGGCTCGGTCTCGCATGTCCGCGAGCCTGAGCAGCAGTTCGCGGTCGATCTTGATCGTGTCGAGCGGGACGCTCAGGAGCTGACCGAGGTTCGAGTAGCCGGAACCGAAGTCGTCGATGGCGATCTTGATTCCCCCCGTGCGGAGCTCGCCGAGACGATCGATCACCGCGCTCTGTTGGTCGATGACCATCGACTCGGTCACCTCTGCGACGAGGCGCTCTGGATGGATCGTCCATCGGTCGGCCGTGTCGAAGACCGACGTGACGAACCGGGGCTCGGCGAGCTGTTGGGCCGAGACGTTGAACGACACGGTCACGTCGTCCGCCAGGCCCTCTGATTCCCATTGCGCGACCTGTCGGCACACCTCGTCCAGCACCCAGTCGCCGATCCCGGGCATCAGGCCGAGCCGCTCGGCGATCGGGATGAAGCGCGCCGGGGGAACCGGCCCGAGGGTCGGGCTCGTCCACCGGAGCAGCGCCTCGATGCTCACGACGTCGCCGGAGCCGGCGTCGACGATTGGCTGGTAGTGCAACTCGAACTCGCTCGACATGTCGACGGTCCGGAGGGCGCGGGCCACAGCGGCGTCAGCGATGGCCCTCTCTTCCATCGCCGGTTTGAACACCACGAGCCGGTCGCCTCCGGCACGCTTCGCCTCGTACAGAGCGATGTCGGCCTTGCCGAGCAGCTCGTCGGCGTCCACGAACGACTCGAGGAGCACCGCTCCGATGCTCGTGCGGACCCGTTCCGTCGCCTCGGCGAATTTGAACGCGGATGCCATCGCCGCGCGCACCCGGTCGGCCGTCGACTCCAGCGCCCGCTCGTCGCCGATCGGTGCGAGCACGACCGCAAACTCGTCGCCCCCGAGTCGCAGGAGCGACTCGCTCGAGCGAAGGACGTCGAGTAGTCGGGCCGAGGCTTCTCGCAGCAGTTGGTCGCCGACGAGGTGGCCGAGTGTGTCGTTGATGTCCTTGAAGTCGTCGAAGTCGATCAACAAGAGGCCGACCGCGGCTCCGCCAGCTCGCCGACGCGCCAGATCGAGCACGGGGTCGAGTGCTCGTCGGTTCGGAAGGCCCGTGAGCACGTCCAACGATGCCTGCTTCTCCAGCTCCGATCGCAACACGAGCTCTGCCGTCACGTCGCGGGCGGTGACGAGATGACCATCGACGAACTCGTCATCGGCGAGGTCGGTCACCCGGATGTCGAAGAACCCCTGCCCGCTGCACATTCGCATCTCGAAGATCTCGGACCGCTCCGGCGCGGTGCGGAGGTGCGCCGACAGAGCCGTCTGCTCAGGCTGCGGAGCCCGCTTGACGAAGTCGTCGATGGTGGCGTCGGCGGGGAGCAATCGATCGGCCGAGGCCGACCGATACGTCACGGTCCCGGCAGCGTCGAACACGACCAGCATGTCGGGAAGATCGTTGAGCATCGTCTCCAGCCGGTGCCTCGATGTCGCCTCACCCTCGAGGACGAGCGTCGCCTGGTCCGAACGATGCCGCGCCCGGGCGAGGGTCAGGACCGTCGAAATCACGAACAGGAGAGCGAGCGCCATCGCAACAGCAGCTCGCCACTCCGCCTCGGACGCATCGGCCTCCGATTCTCGAGCGGCTCGGCGCAGCAGTTCTTGGAGCTCGGTGTGCTCATCCATCGAGTGGGCGGCAGAGTGGCTCATCGTGCCGAGAGCGGCGAGCAGGAACTGGGCGCGCTGGGTCTCCGCCGTCGTGAGCGCGTGGAGCGCCACCGTGTGGTCGCCCTCGATGATGGCGATTGACGCTTCGAGGTCGACCGGGGACGACTCGAGGGGTGTTCCGATCAGTGCGTTCGCGCTCGCCAGCGTGAGCGTTGCGGCCCGCAGGTCAGCGGCTTCGGCCGCGGATTGGCGTTCCTCGAATGCCTCGCTCATGAAGTACAACGCGATGGCGAGCACGGCGACCGTCAGTCCGATGGAGACGAGCGGCGCAGCGCTGTCTCGGTACCTTGTCGCTGAACCACGTTGCATGACCATGATTCGGCATGCTTGGTTCAAAGCTTGAGCGTCTCAGTCGTTGGCGGTGACGAAGTCGATCAGCTGCTCGACGGCACCGACCATGCCGGGTTCGAGATCCTTGTAGGAATCGACTTGGGTCAGGATCTTCTTCCAGAGTTCGCCCGGTGTGCCATCGAAACGAAACGCCTGGCAGATGCCGGTCTTCCAGTCGGTTCCCTTCGGGATCACCGGCCACGCCTCGATGCCGAGCGTGGCCGGTCGCACCGCCTGCCAGACGTCGACGTATGGGTGGCCCGTGATCAGTACGTCGGGATGGTCGATCGTCTCGGCGATCCGGGTTTCCTTCGTGCCGTCGATCAGATGGTCGAGCAGAATGCCGAGTCTGCGCCGGGGCCGGGGGCCGAACTGGCGAACGACGGCGGCCAGATCGTCGGCACCGTGCAGGGGCTCGACAACGACGCCCTCGTAGCGCAGGTCGTCGCCCCACACCTTCTCGACGAGCTCGGCATCGTGAAGCCCCTCGACGAGGATTCGGCTCGGTCGGGCGACCCGTGCGTCGGCATCTTCGATCGCGATCGAACCCGATGCCGTGATGGAGCTCGCCGGCTCGACGACGACCTTCGGAGCGACGAGATTGACGGTCTTGCCGCCGACCGAGAACGC
>CALLIQ010000618.1 GCA_938008925.1 uncultured Acidimicrobiales bacterium | reverse complement strand
GTGGCCGTCGCCATCGAGGACCGGTTCGGAGAGCCGTTCCCGGTGACCAAACTGATCGACGCGCCGACGGCCCGAGCAACCGCCGCGTTGTTGGCGCCGCACGTGACGTCGACCGGCAAGTCGGTCATCACGTCGATCGGGAGCGACGAACTGCCTGAGGGCGAGCTACTCGCCGTTCTGCGCGCCGGCACCGAGCACGATGGAGCGGCCGTGGTGCTCGTGGCGCCGGGGACCGGGCACCTCATGGTCTACCAACCGTTGGCAACCGCGCTCGCCCCCCACCTCGACGTCTTTGGTCTCTCGCTCCCCGGGGCGGACGGCAAGCGACCGCCGCTGCGAACCGTCGGAGCGATCGCCGAGGAGATGCTCGCCGAGCTCACGCTGTTGGGCGATCGGCCAATCGTGCTGCTCGGTGGGTCGAGCGGCGGGTTGATCGCTTGGGAATTGGCGGTTCGTCTCGAGCGTCAGGGCCGACCGGTGGCCGGCTTGATCCTTCAAGACACGCTGCACCCCCAGGCGTGGCGGGACAACCCACCTCCGACGAGAGCTGAGCAGTACCGAGCGCTGCTCGACGAGCGAGGCGTGTTCGGCACCCTCTTCGAGACATTCGAGCGTGGCCGCCGCAAGATCGGCCACATGCGAGCTGAGCGGGCCATGGCTGCCGGTGGAGCACCCGACGGCCCCGTCGATCCCGAAGCCATCTCCCATCATCTGGTCATGGCGACCGATGAGATGACGGCTGCCTACTTCCCCGAACCGCTGGCGAACTCCGTCCGGTTGTTCGCCGCCAGCAACACCGATCCAGCACTCACGATCGATCGATGGAGTCCGCTCACCGCCGAGCTCCGGGTCGATCACCTCGAGGGAGATCACCACGGCGACGACGGAATCGGCTCACCCAAACGGGTTGGGGTCGCCGCTCGCTTGGTGGAGGACGAGATCGGGCGCGCCAAGCGCTGAGGTCCCTGCCAGACTCGTTGCCGGGTCAGAAGGGTCCGGCGAGCAGGAGTTGGGATGAAGACGATCGGATTGCTCGGCGGGATGAGCTGGGAGAGCTCGATCGAGTACGAGCGAATCATCAACGAGGGCGTTCGCGATGCCCTCGGCGGGACGGCATCGGCCGACCTCGTCATCCGCAGCTACAACTTTGCCGGGATCGAGGCACTCCAAGCGCGTGGGGAGTGGGAACAGGCCGGCGAGCTCCTCGCCGCCGATGCTCGTCAGCTCGAGCGAGCGGGCGCTGAGCTCATCGTGCTGTGTACGAACACAATGCACGTGGTTGCACCCGCGATCGAGGCCGCATTGACGGTGCCCTTCCTCCACCTCGCCGACACGACAGCGGAGGCTGTCATCGCAGCCGAGCACAGCACCGTCGCGTTGCTCGGCACCCGGTACACGATGGAGGCCGACTTCTATCGCGGCCGTCTCGAGCAGAAGGGACTCACGGTGCTCGTGCCAGACGAACCCGACCGCACGGTCGTGCACGACGTGATCTACGACGAGCTCGTCCAGGGCGTCGTCGAGTCAGCGTCTCGGGCGCAGTACCTCGCCATCATCGAGCGGCTGCTGGAGCGGGGGGCCACCGGCGTGATCGCCGGCTGCACCGAGATCGAGCTGCTCATCGCGGCCGACGATCTCGCCGTGGACTACTTCCCGACGGCGCGGCTCCACGCCGAGGCGGCTGTCGCCGCCGCGCTCACGACGGACGGTTCGACGTGACATCGAGCGAGGAGCGAGCTGCCGCACTCATGTCGACGCTGACGCTTCGGGAGAAGGTCGCTCAGCTCGGTTCATGCTGGATCTTCGAATTGCTCCGCCCCGACAACACGCTCGATCCCGAGCGGTTGTCATCGTTGCTCGAACACGGCGTCGGCCAGATCACTCGCGTGTCGGGTGCCTCGACGCTCGGTCCGGTGGAGGCCGCAGCGGTTGCCAACGAGATCCAACGATTCCTGGCCGATGAGACCCGCCCCGGGCTTCCGGCGATCGTCCACGAAGAGTGCCTCGACGGCTACATGGCGGCGGACGCCACGTCGTTCCCACAGTCGATCGGTGCCGCTGCGACCTTCGACCCGGCGCTCATCGAAGCAGCGGCCCGGATCGCCGCCCGTCAGATGCGGGCGGCAGGTGTCCATCAAGGACTGTCGCCGGTCCTCGACATCGGGCGAGACCCTCGTTGGGGGCGTATCGAAGAGACCTTTGGCGAGGATCCGTATCTGGTGGCGATGATGGCCTGCGCTCACATCCGCGGGCTGCAGGGCGACTCGCTCGCCGCTGGCGTGATTGCAACCGCGAAGCACTTCGTGGCTCATGGCATGCCCGAGGGAGGCATGAACGCGGCGCCGCCACACCTGGGGGAGCGAGAGCTGCGCGATGTCCACCTACGGCCATTCGAAGCGGCGGTGCGCGAAGCCGACGTTCGGTCGGTGATGCACGCCTACCACGAGATCGACGCCGTGCCGTGCGCTGCGAATCGGCGCCTGCTTCGTGAGATTCTCCGTGACGAGATCGGGTTCGCCGGCACGATCGTGTCGGACTACAGCGGCATCGAGGAGCTCGTGCTCTCCCACGCCATCGCCGACGACCTCGACTCCGCAGCCCTGATGGGCTTGGCCGCCGGTATCGACATCGAACTGCCGTCGACCGTCGCCTACTCCGATCGTCTCGAACGGCTCGTCGCCGCAGGCGCGCTCGACGAGTCGGCGATCGACGAGGCCGTGACCCGATCGCTCCGCCAGAAGATCGAACTGGGTCTGCTCGACGACCCGTTCGTCGTCCCCGGAGACCCCGAGCGTTCTCATGACGAAGCCGACGCTGCGCTCGCTACCGACATCGCCGCCCGTTCGGCCGTGTTGGTCCAGAGCGGTGGCGCGCTGCCGCTCGGCCCGACGCAACGGGTCGCCGTCGTCGGGCCGAACGCGGCGAGTGGCCGGAACCTCTTGGGCGACTACGGCTACGAGGCGCACATCGACTCGCTCGCAGAGTTCGCCGCCATGCCAGGCAATCCGTTGCGGGCGTTCGTGCCGGAGGACCTGGTTGCCGACACCGCTCACATCGAGACGATCCTCGACGCACTGCGTCGCCTCGCGCCCGAGGCCGACATCGTGCACGCGCCGGGAGGCGGGCTCACCCAGGCGAGCGACGCCGAGATCGACGAGGCCGTCGCGCTGTGCGAATCGGCCGACGTTGCCGTCATCGTGGTGGGGGAGCGTTCAGGCCTCACCGACGACTGCACATGCGGCGAGGCCCGTGATCGCATGTCGCTGGACCTGCTCGGGCGACAGCAGGAGCTGATCGAACGAGTCGCCGCCACCGGAACCCCGACGGTCGTCGTGGTGGTCGGCGGACGCCCGCCCGCACTCGAGACGGTGGCACCGCTGGTCGATTCGATCCTCTTCGCGTGGTTGCCCGGCGCTCACGGCGCCGATGGCATCGCCCGTGTCCTGCTCGGCCACGAAAGCCCGGGCGGGAAGCTCCCGGTCAACGTGGCTCGCCACGCCGGCCAGGTGCCTTCGTTCTACCGACATCATCCCTCCGGCGGTCAATCCCGATGGAAAGGCCGGTACGCCGACGGCGACAACCGACCGATGTGGGTCTTCGGCCACGGTCTGTCGTACACGTCGTTCGAGTTCGGCGAACTGCGCATCGAGGACCAGGTCGTCGATCCGCTCGGGACGATTCGGCTGTCGTGCCAGGTGTCGAATGCCGGGCGACGGTCGGGCGACGAGGTCGTTCAGCTGTACATCACCGACGATCGAGCGAGCGTGGTGCGCCCGGTGCGTCAGCTCGAGGGATTCGTGCGAGTGACGCTCGCCCCGGCCGAGTCCGCACGTGTGCATTTCGAGATTCCGATCGCCCAACTCGCCTTCCACGACGCCGCGATGCGACGAGTCGTCGAGCCCGGTTCGATGACGATCGCAATCGGCTCGTCGTCGGCCGACTTGCCACTCACGACGTCGATCGAGATCGGCGGTGAGGTGACCGAGTTCGAGCGGCCGCCGATCTGCGGGACGGCCGTGCGTGTCGAGCGATCGGGCGCTGCGAACGTCGAGAAAGACTCTCAGGCTCCCTGATCGGTTGCTGCCGAGCTGGCGGACGGTCGATCCCGCACGTAGGTTCGCCGTCACCGAAGAGTCGACGATCGTGAGGTGGCGTGATGGCGAAGAACCCGTTTCGGCC
>CALLIQ010000617.1 GCA_938008925.1 uncultured Acidimicrobiales bacterium | reverse complement strand
AAGGTGTTGCTGGTCGCCTGGGCGTCGTGGTGAGGCTGCCGCACCAGCCTGCCCGGGTGGCAGGCACTGCACGCTGAATTCGAAGACCAGGGTCTCACCGTGGTCACCGTCGCACTCGACCTCGATGCCGAGAAGGCTCGTCCTTGGATCGAGGCGGCATCGCCGACTCATCCATCGCTGATCGACTCGCACCACGTGATCGACGAGCTGCTCGGCATCTCGAACGTACCGATGGCCGTGTGGATCGATGAGGACGGGGTGCTCGTTCGGCCCGCCGAAGGCGCATCGATCGAGCCGTCGCAATTCCGTTCGATGGAGGTCAGCGACGAGCTGCCAGAACGCATGCGGGTGGCGCTCACCGAGATCAAGAAGATGCCCGACACTGCGGAGGAGTACCGAGCCGCGATCGCCGACTGGGTGGCCAACGGTGCCAACAGCGCGTACTCCCTCACACCCGATCAGGTGATCGCTGGGTCACAACCACGACCCCACGAGCACAGCCGAGCGGCTGCGCTGTTCGAGTTGGGCTGCCATCTCCACGATGCGGTCGGCAAGGATGCCGCCGTTCCCTTCTGGAAAGAGGCGCACGCGCTGCATCGGGAGAACTGGACCTACAAGCGCCAAGCGTGGACGCTCGAATCGACCCCCGAAGGCGAGCCATCCGACCTCGCCCAAGAGGTCGGCGACACCTACGGCACGTCGTGGCTCGACGACGTCCTCGCCCTCGGCGGTGGCGCCAACTACACCATCACCCCCGACCTCTAAACCCCGGTCCGGGACTCCGACCCCGAGGCCCCCGACCCCGAAACCCTCTCGAGCTCTCCCGTCGCGGAGCGATCCACCGCCAATCTCCGGTGGCGGAGCGATTTGCCGCCAGAAGTGGCGGCCGAACGCTCCGCGACCGGTTTCTGCGCTCGGCCGGATCTGGGCCTAGTCGGCCTCTGTGCAGGCACTGCGGTCAGGCGGCTGCTTGGGAGCGGCGGGCGACGAGGGTCGTGATGTCGGAGCCGACCTCGCTCGACCGGTGGACGACTTCGTCCCAGGTGAAGCGGATCACGACCCAGCCGTGCATGGCGGCAAGGCGGTCGCGGCGTCGATCGCTGTCCATGTCTTGGGTGAGCGAGTGCCAGCGACGTCCGTCGACCTCGATCACGATTCGCTGCGCTGGCACGGCGAAGTCGACGATGCCGCGAACGCCGTCGTACCACGGCGGTTGGAATTGCTCGACCACGTCGTCGAGTCCGGCCGAGGCCACGACCAGAGCGAAACGGCGCTCCAGCTCGGATCGGCCGACCGGTTCGTCGAACAGCGACTCGACCGTCTCGAACGCACGCGCCACGCCGGGCCTCGCCGATCGGTCGAACTGCGCGATGCACGCACGGAGCGCGCTCGCCGAGACGATGCCTTCCTTGATCGCAAACTCGGTGAGCCACCGGAACCGATCGGTGGGCGTTTGTGCAGCGAGGTCGACGAGCGTGCGCGCTGGTGTCGTCACACCAAGACCCGTCACCGACGACCGATCGATGGGACTCAGCTTTCGGGTCTGATGGACGCGGACGCCGTCTTGGCGATGGTGCCAGCCATGCGGGACGACGAGGTGAACCCGCGAACGGCTCGTTGCCGACCGAAGCGGAAGACCGTGAAGTCGCCCCGCGGTGTCGAAGCCGAGCACCGACCCGTCGACGGCGAGAAGGGCGGCGCGCATCCGCTGCCGGTCTCGGTCGTGGAAGTCCGGAAGCCCGACGACGCTGGTCGACAGCGACACCAGCTCACCGCTGGCGACGCGACGTTCGATCGTCCGCCTCGACACGCCAGCTGCGACGAGTTGAGCCCGGGTCGCGACCCCGTCCTGCCCCGCCGTCCCTGATCGGATCGCTCGTTCGATCGACGCCGACATCGCCCGCTCCTCGCTCGTGACCACGGGCAACGGGGCGTTGCGATCCTCCTCACGCTACGAGCGGTCGACCGACGTGGGCGCGCCCCCGGCGCGCATCCGCGAGCACAGAACCAGCCGCGGAGCACTTGCCCGCCACTTGTGGCGGCGGATCGCTCCGCGAGGCGGGAATGGCGGTGGATCGCTCCGCGAACGGCTCGGGGAGGGGCTCGCTAGGAGGTGGCGCAGGGGTTGCAGCGGCCGAGGAGGTCGATGCGGTGGTGTTCCCCGTGGAAGGTGGCGCGCTCGGCGACGGCGGTGAGGGCGTCGTGGAGGAGGACCTCGAGCTCGTCGGGGAGGGTCATGTCGAGCACGACGCCGCATTCGGTGCAGACCAGGTGATGGTGATGCGCGCCCGTGATGGCTTCGGTCAACTCGAACCGGGCATGGTCGGACGACGTGACGATCCGGTGGACGACCCCCGCCTCTTCCAGCACGGCGAGGTTCCGATAGGCCGAACTCTGGGCCAGATCCGACCGTGCATCGAGTAGTTCGGTGATCGTGAGCGGTGCGTCGGTCTCGGCGAGCGCCTCGACCAGGCACCGTCGATTGCCGGTGTAGCGCTGGTCGACGTCGCGCAATCGCTGCAACGCGACGTCGTGGATCTCGCTGAGGCCGGCCATGACCTCTAGGCTATTCGAGACCGGGAGAAAACAGGAACGAGTGGGAACGCATTCGCTCGATCCGACGTTTCACCAGGTGATGCCCCAGCTCGACTGGGATTTCGTGAAGGAAAGGACCGCAATGGCCTACGCCCAAACCCCCACCATGAACCCGGTGATCAACGCTCCCGACGAGGTTCGGTCGGCGTTCATCGTCCGCGTCTACCAACATCTCGCCCTGGCTGTGGCGGCGTTCGTCGCCATCGAAGCCTTCTTGTTCATGAGCGGCATCGCCGAGGCGATGTTCGA